>CACXGJ010000158.1 GCA_902767125.1 uncultured Ruminococcus sp.
AGTTATGGATATGCAGCAGATGCAGGCTGTAAATATGCAGGGTATAGTTGCTATGGAAATCGTAAGACGCAACAACAAAGAACTTATCCGTGCAGTCGAGAGAGCTGAAAATGTTACCGTTTCTGCATTGAAAATAGCTGTTACGGTTGCAAGTGCGTTGTACAATCAGAAAATAGTTCTTGAAAAAGTAAACGCCGTAAACGAAGCTACAAATAAGCTTATCGGTGCTACTTCAAAAATGCTCAAGGATCAGGGAGCAAATATTCAGCAGCAGGCTATGGAAGCAAGCGTTTCTGTTGATACTCTCAAGGAAGCTTTTGCAAATACATTTGATGCACTTGATGCTGTAAGCAACTATAAGTCAAAGGCACTTCCACAGATGAAGAACAGTATCGAACAGTTCCGTGCACTTGCCGATGAAGGCGAAAAGCGTATACAGAAAATGGAAGCTACCGAAGAAAAGAAACGTCAGATGCTTGAAGGCGGTGGCGATCCCATAAAGAAGCTCAATAGCTGATCACAATCAGCAATGGATGAAGATCCGAAATTGTCGTGATAAACGGCAGTTTCGGTTTTTTTTATTATATTTCTTTTTTCTATTGAAAAAATATAATGTAATATGTTATAATACGCCTTATATTGTCGGATGCAATATAAAAAATTTATAGGAGCGTGTTTTTTTATGGAGAAAAGAAGTCAGTGGGGATCGAGATTTACATTTATCCTTGCTGCAATAGGTTCGGCTGTCGGTCTTGGAAATGCCTGGAGATTTCCGGGACTTGCCTCAAAGCATGGCGGAGGTACATTTTTGCTTGTATATCTTGTTGCAATGGTAGTAATGGGTATACCGCTGCTGATGATGGAAATTTCTATTTCAAGGAAATTCCGCAAGGGTGCTGTCGAGTCAATGCGTGGTATCAATAAAAAGGCTGAATTTATCGGTTGGGCAGCTACAAGTAACGCATTTGTTATTGTATGCTACTATGCGGTGGTATTCGCATGGGTGATACTGATGTTCGTCAATTCATGGCAGTTTGCGGGGATGACAGGTGATTCCGAAGCAGCTTCAAATCTTTTCGGAGAGCTGACGAAGACAAGCTGGGCTATTGAAGGAACCGATATTCCCGGAGAAGTTCTTTTATGTACACTTGTTGCATGGGGATTGATATTCTACTGTATCAGGAATGGTGCAAGCTCGGTGGGCAAGGTAGTAAAATTCACTGTATTTGCTCCTGTTGTACTTTTGCTGATAATGGCGATAAAGGGCTGTACAATGTCGGGTGCAGGAGAGGGGCTGGCTATGTTCTTCATACCTGACTTCGGTGCATTGGGAGATCCGTCACTTTGGGTAGATGCAATAGGTCAGGTATTTTATAGTTTGTCGATCATGATGGCTATAATGTTCGCATACGGCTCATATCTGGGAGATGATGCGAATATTGCAATGGATGCTGTTATCATAGCATTTTCGGATATGGCGATAAGTGTTCTTTCGGGTATAGTTATGTTCTCAACAATGGGTGGAACAGGTATGCTTGAAAAGGTAACGGCAAGCGGTATAGGAACAGCCTTTATAGTATATCCTCAAGCAATAGTCAACCTGACGGATATAGGCTGGCTGAATGCGGTATTCGGTGCAATATTCTATCTTATGCTCATAACTCTTGCAATAGACTCTGCATTTTCGATAGTGGAGGGTGTATCGGCGGCAGTTGCAGATAAATTCCACCTGAAACCAAAGAGTGTTACAATAGCGATATGCAGTATATGCGGAGTCATCTCACTGATATTCACGACACAGGCAGGTCTTGCATGGCTGGATATAGTCGATAACTGGACAAATCAGATAAATCTTATCCTGATAGGCATTCTTGAATGTATAGCTGTGGGCTGGACATTCAGTCTGAAGAAGGTTCTTGGGGAGGTCAACAGGAATACAAAGAAATTCAAAGCACCGCTGTGGTGGTTTGAATTGTCGGTAAAGTTTGTATCACCGATATTGCTCATAGGGCTGTTTGTATGGAATATGGTAGACCTTTTCGGAGCAAAGGGCGGCAGTTACGGCGGTTATCCGATATGGTCACAGGTAGCGGCAGGCTGGGTAGTTTCAGCACTTGTATTCGTCAGCGGATTCTTTGCAAGACTCGTCATAAACGAGAAGAAGAAAAAAGGGTTTGTTGAAGACGAAATTGTTTGGAAAGACTGATATTTCCGAGGGGAAGCATGAAATTTATTTTTTTCATGTTTCCCTGTTTTTTTGTGTCTGTATTGACAAATTAAACAAGATTAAGTATAATTATTAATAATAAAAGGCTATAATATATAGAATAGAATTGTAATCAAATAAAGAAAGTGAGGAAATTTCAAAATGAGTGTAAGTCTTAAAAAAGGTCAGAAAGTTGACCTTACAAAAGGAAATTCGGGCTTGAAAAGAGTAATGGTAGGCTTGGGCTGGGACGAGGCTGAAAAGCCCGGCGGATTCAGCAGACTTTTCGGAGGCAGAAGCGTACAGGATTTTGACTGTGATGCAATGGCATTTGTTCTCCAAAAAGGGAAAATATCGCAAAAAAGTGATGTTGTGTTTTTCAACAATCTGAATCATCCGACAGGTTGTGTTATCCATAAGGGAGATAACCTTACAGGTGGAGGTCAGGGAGATGATGAACAGATAATGGTAGAACTTTCACAGCTTCCTATGGAGTATGACAGGGTAGTTTTTGTCGTAAGCATATATCAGGCAAATGAACGCAGACAGCATTTCGGTATGATAAAAAACGCATTTATCCGTATAGTTGATGCAGATACCAATAAAGAGCTTTGCATTTACAATCTTTCATCAGAGGACTATAACGGCAAATGTGCAATGGTATTCGGAGAGCTTTACAGAAAAGACGGTGAATGGAAGTTCAATGCAATAGGTCAGCCGATGAATATATGGTCAGTTGATGATCTTGCTGAACGCTATGGTCTTCCGAAAAACGTCTGGAGATAAAATGATCAGCAATTATTATTACAGAAAAGGAGTTTTTTATTATGGCGGTTAATCTTCAAAAAGGACAGAGAGTTTCATTGGATAAGGGTACAAAAATGGCTCTTGTAGGCTTGGGCTGGGACTCAAACAAGTATGACGGCGGATTTGACTTTGACCTTGACGCATCTGCATTTCTTCTGAATGCAAACGGAAAGGTTCCGAGTGACGAGGATTTTATTTTCTATAACAATCCTGTATCGAGAAATGAAGCTGTAAAAACAATGGGCGATGATACGACGGGAGGCGGAAGTGCAGAAGGCGATGATGAGCAGATATTCATTGATTTCGGCAAGCTCCCTCCGGAGATCGAGAAGATCGCTATTACCGTAACGATACATGAAGCTGAAGCACGCCGTCAGAATTTCGGACAGGTATCAAATGCGTATGTTCGTGTTCTGAAGATAGAAAATGAATTTGATACACAGGGCGAAACCATGATACAGTTCGACTTGGAGGAAGAATTTTCGATAGAAACATCACTGGTCGTATGCGAGATATACAAGAAGAACGGCGAGTGGAAGTTCAATGCACTTGCAGCAGGTTACAGCGGTGGACTTGCGGCACTTTGCAGAGATTACGGTGTTAATGTTTGATGGAGGTATTGTATTATGGCAGTTAGTCTTCAAAAAGGACAAAGAGTAGGTCTGGGCAATTCGATGCAGTATGCTCTTGTAGGCTTGGGCTGGGACTCGAACAGATATGACGGCGGATATGACTTTGACCTTGATGCGTCGGCATTTCTTTTGGGTGCAAACGGAAAAGTAATTCGTGACGAAGATTTTGTTTTTTATAATAATCTCGATGCCCGTGACGGTGCGGTAAGATCAATGGGAGATGACACGACAGGCGGAAACAGTGACGGCGGAGACGATGAACAGATATATATTGATTTCACAAAGCTCCCTCCCGAAATTGAGAAGATAGCTATTACAGTAACGATACATGAAGCTGATATACGTCATCAGAATTTCGGACAGGTATCAAACGCATATGTAAGGGTTGCAAAGCTGGATTATGCAGATGCACCTGACGGTGAAACGGTACTTCAGTTCGACCTTGAAGAAGAATTTTCCGTTGAAACGGCACTTGTAGTGTGCGAGATATACAAGAAGAACGGCGAATGGAAGTTCAATGCAGTTGCAGCAGGCTATAGCGGAGGACTTGAAGCACTGTGTCGAGCATACGGTGTCAATGTCTGATAAAACGGAGGTATTTTGAGATATGGCAGTCAGTCTTAAAAAAGGACAAAGAGTAGGCTTGGATAATTCCATGCAGTATGCTCTTGTAGGCTTGGGCTGGGATTCAAATAAATATGACGGTGGATATGACTTCGACCTTGATGCGTCGGCATTTCTTTTGGGTGCAAACGGAAAGGTAATTCGTGACGAGGATTTTGTTTTCTATAACAATCTTGAAGCCCGTGACGGTGCAGTAAGGTCAATGGGAGATGACCTGACCGGAGGCAACAGTGACGGCGGAGATGATGAACAGATATATATCGACTTCACAAGACTTCCGCCTGAAATAGAAAAGATAGCTATTACGGTAACGATACATGAAGCTGATATACGTCATCAGAATTTCGGACAGGTATCAAATGCGTATGTAAGGGTTGCGAGGCTGGATTATCCCGACGCTCCCGATGGTGAAACGATACTTCAGTTTGATCTTGAGGAGGAGTTTTCGATCGAAACAGCTCTTGTTGTGTGTGAGATATACCGCAGGAACGGTCAGTGGAGATTCAATGCAGTTGCAGCAGGCTATCGTGGAGGACTTGAAGCACTCTGTAATGCTTATGGCATAGACGTAGAGTAAGAGTGGAGTTTTAAGAGTGGAGAGTGGAGTTGTTCAACAAGATCCGCTTTTCACTCTTTTCTTGATTGAGGAGTCGGATGGATTTGTATAAGAGAATGTCGGAAAAGGACAGTATATTGATATCACATACAGAAAAAAATACGGACTTGCTCGGACCGTACAGACGTTTTGTTATATGGGTTCACGGATGTTGCTTTGAGTGTGAGGGATGTCTTGCGGGGAATACAAAAAACGGTGCATACATTGAAAGAGATATATCCGAGCTTGCACAGGAAATATTATGCAGTGAAACAGAGGGTATTACCATAAGCGGAGGAGAGCCGTTTCTTCAGGCGAAAGAGCTTTTTGAACTGATTTCGCTTGTTAAAGCTGTTAAAGATATTGGAGTTATAATCTATTCGGGATTCACACTCGAAGAACTGCAAAAAAACGAAGATTCTTTTAAACTGCTGAATGTAACGGATATACTCATTGACGGAAGATATATCAAAGAACTTGATGACGGCAGGGCATATATCGGTTCATCGAATCAAAGGCTGCATTATCTTTCAGACAGATATAAAAATATCGGTGAGACATATTATGGTTCGTACAGGAGACGGGCAGAAATAAAGATATATCCGAAAGAGGTGGTACTTGTGGGAGTACCGTCAGGGGATGTGCTTGAGGTATGGGAAAAACTTAAAGAAAAATCAGGGGGAAATATAAGTGATTTTTGAATCGGAAATATTTGTGCGTGATACGATAAGATTGAATATATTGAAGGAGCTTAAGGAAAAGACCATAAGCCTTGCAGTTCAGATGAATGACGGAAATGTTGAAGATTATCTTGATCAGATACATAATGATAATTCCCGTGTAAAAGTATACGGAAATTTTAATATATCTGAAAGTGTTGACGGTGATATCCTGACAATAAGACCAATATCTGTGGGAAATTCGCTGAAATGTGTGATGACATTTTCGGGAGATGTCTCCGAAAAGACGGTTTCGCTGATAAGAAATGCGGACAAAAAGGAGGAGAATGCCTATAAAATAGATAAGTCATTGCAAAAATTTGAATTGATACCGTCAGATGATAAATATATGATTCGTTTTGCATATTCCGAAGAAATACAGATGAAAGAAAAAACGGATAAAATACAGGAAGAATATAAAAAAGACTATTCTTCTGCAAAAGATGAAATAGAAAGTCTTAAACAGCAGGTTGAAATTGATAAATCCGTTCTCGAATATTACAGGGATAAAGAGGTAAAACCGATAGAAGATATCATAAGGGAAATAGTCGAAAAAATTGATGAAGCCGAAAAGCAGATAGCACTTTTTATCACGGCTAAACAGAAAAAGACTATGGAAATTGAGGGCGAGATAAAATCCAATAAAACGTAATGGAGTGATGAGTGATGGCGGACAGGGTAAGAGAGCTTGAAAAGGAAATTGATGAGCTTCAGAGACAGCTCCGTCAGCAGAATCAGAATGCTGAAAATGAACGTCAGCGTATGCTGAATGAAAGCATGAGGGCGATAGAGCATTATCAGCAGGATATGAAAAGGGCTGTGCGAGAGCATGACGAAAATGCCAAAAAAGAATATGAGCGTTTGCTGAAGGAGTATCAGCGGAATATTGACAGGGACGTTCAGAATGAAATTGCCGATATGAACGGTAATTACAGAAAACTGCTTGATGATGTCAGGAGGAGCGAACAGGAGCTTGAGAGGAAGAACAGGGAGCTTGAAGCGGCAGTTCAGTCTGTCAGAAATGATATGTCCGTGAGAAACGAGGGCAGCAGTCGGGAGGCAAAGGAATATCTTTTAAAAGCGACAGGGGAGTTCCATGAAATAGAAAAAAAGCCGCATGAAAAGTTCATGCCCAAAAGATTGAATATTTTTTATAATGCAATAAAGGATGGTCAGATGCTGTATAAAGCAGGGCTGTTTGAAGCGGCAACAGCAGTTGCGATATCAGCGAAAGCAGGTCTTGAAAGACTCGGATATAATATTGACGATAAGGTCATCGAATGGGACAGACAGTATGAGCTGTTCAAGATGAAGCTGAATTATTTTTCCGCACAGCTCCGGCAGGAGCTTGATGACTGGGAGACGTTCATCGGAGAAAAAAGCAAGGATGATTCCGAGATGAGAAAGAAACATCTTGTTGAAATAAATTATTGGTCGAAGGGAGAATTTGCAAGGCTTGTACAGTCAATGAACAAATACAGGAAAATTGCAGCCGAAATTCAGAAGACAGGCAAGGATGAGTATCTGAAAAAGCCCGAAAGTGCGAATACGGATGAGCTGAAGGAGTATATCAGGGATATAAGCGAATTGAATGAAAGGCTTTCTGTTTTCAGTAATTTGTATAAGTTGAGATATTCTACATCATGTCAGAGAGCGGATTGGGGAGAGGATATCATAGATTTTCTTTCGGATGAGATAAATCTGCAATGGCATGAGGAAATGACGGGTTATCGTCAGGCAAGTGAAGAAACACTTTCTTCAAAGGATTTCAGGGACTATGTGAAGATAACATTCAATGATGAAACAGTGACGGAAGATACAAGAGAGTGGCTGAAGCTTGTCTTTGAAAATTCGTCGGGGAATATGATATATATATATCTTGTGCCTGTTGAAGCGAAGAATAATGTTGAGAACAGGATAATCATTCATATAGACTATGGCGGGGCAGAACAGGAAATGTATTCCCGTGACATATATCAGCACGTTTGCGAAGCAGTGAAGTGTGACAGTGAAAATTCAGGCATAGTAAATTATGCGTCTGATATAAATGCACTCAAAATGAATACGAACAGATCATTTAGTGACACTGCACGTGATTTGGAAAATATGAAGAAAAAATCATAGTTTGAAAGGAGTTTAGATAAAATGAGCGGAGAATCGAGCGGATTGATATTGGTACCGTTGCTGTTGGCAGGAGGACTTCCGCTGCTGGTGGGAGGACTTGCAGTTGCAGGAGTTGCAGCAGCAGCCAGGGGTGCAGTAAATGCAGCCAACAGCCGTAACGCAAGAAATCAGCGTCAGGAAAATGTGAGGAATAATATGCAGCAGTATCAGGGCTATTATCAGGGATATAATGAGCCTGCAAGGACAATGCCCCCTGCACAGCCTATTCAGAGACCTCAAATAAATACAAGTGTTGCTGAAAATAAGATAGGTAATTTCCGTGAAGAAATGGATCGGAGCATGAACAGTCAGGCAAAGCTGAATGCACAGACCTTTGATAGAATGATGAATGAGCTTGAGCTTCAAAGGTCAGAGCTTAATAAGATTGCCGAACAGAATGATATGGCAGCCTATCAGGAGTATCTCGGAAAGCTGAAAAATGCCCGTACACAGTCTATGAAGAATATATACAAGGCACAGAATGATTTCAATATGGGATATAAAAAGGAAATCGGCGAAGCAATGGGACGTGTCACGGAGAACATCAATGCAAAATACTCTGAAAATCTGAATGAATTGCAGAGGCTGCAAAATGATATTCAGGCTAAAGATGAAAAGGCAAGGGAGATAGCGAAGGACTATATCAGTCAAGCGAAAGGTCTTTTGAAGTCGCTCAAGGATGACTTTGAGGGGGAGAAGTATTCTTCAAGGCAGATGGTGTCACTTAATGATCAACTTAATGAAGCTATTGACCTTTATAATAAAGGCAGATATGAAAGTGCCTTGGCAAGCTCAAAGGATGTTGCGGTAAATGCCCTTGATGAGATATTTGAGGCTGATGCCAAAAAGCAGGAATGGGAAAATTATTACGGACTTGCACTTGTTCTTTCGGAGGAAGTAAGAAATTTTGTTCAGGTTCAGGGAACGATCACGCAGGAGGCAAAGGACTATGCGGAAAAGGCGGCAGGGAAACCCGTTTCGGATGATATAGTTGGTGTAAGGATATCTGATTATACGGATAAAAATGCCAAAGGTCAGACAAGGTATGATTATATTCTGAATAAATGCAATGAATTGTATGATGCGTTGAGGGCAGATAATGCAGATCGGCTCACGACACAGCAGCTCAAGGAATGTATTGACTTTATGAACAATGAGCTTTATCCGCAGGCATCCCAATGTATCAATAAGGGTATCATCAATATGAACAATGCCTTTTCACGTCAGAACATGAGTGAGGAAATAATAGATTTCTTCGAGGAGCATAATTTCATGTTCAGCGGCTATGCGTATGAAAATGACTGTCACGATAAAGCTCTGCATATAGGTCTTACAAATGAATCGACAGGAGAGGAGCTTATTGTAACGCTTGCCCCCGAATTTATGCCTGACGGAGATATTCAGACGAAGGTGGATGTGAAGCAGATAAAGGGTGACGAGGCTAATGAAACACGAAAGGCATATTACAGAGAGTGCATAGAGAATGTTGTGAAGGGAAGTAACCCGTATGCAAGTGTTGATATAAAGTGCAATGCTGAAACGAAGAATAAGCTTTCCTCGGATACCGAGACCAAAAAGAAATTGAAGATGGAGTAAAAAATGAGTTCGATACTTGAAAGACCGAATCTGAATAAAATATTTCTGATATACGGAAACTTGGATGATATGTTCATATCGCCCGATCTGCAGAAAAATAATTTTCGTCCGTATCTCAATGCTTATTTAAAGAGTTTGGGATATAAGAAGATAGTTTTTTATTCAGGTGCGAAGAATACAGGGAAATACGTGCTTGACGATGAAAGTGCTGTTCTTGCCATAAATAAAAATAAAAGGCAGAATAAGGAAAATCAGAACACCGATAAGCCCAAAAGAAGAATTTTGAGTCCCCGTGCAAGACAGCAGAATAATGATGAGGATAAGAAGCAGGAAAGATCACAGGAACAGCAGATAAAGGATGATGCGGAGAGGTCATCTGAAAATGCCAAGCCGCAGGATAATAAAATGGTCTATAAACAGCCGAAGATAACACCTGCCGAATTTTTGGATGATGCTAAAAGGATGATGGCGGATTCGAGCATAAAAACAGCAGTTGTTTTTACATTCTTTCAGGATTTTGTGACGGATAATTCAGCTCCTCAACAGCAGTATTCGGAATTGTTATCTCATTTGTGGGATGAATACACACTCAATGCCAATGAAAATATCTGTATATTTCTCGCCCCTCAAATGAATGCTGATTCAATTTCGGGAATGTTCGACAAACTGCAAAGCGGAGATGTTTTCCGCAACAGATTTTTCAATGAGAATAAGACTATCAACAGAAGCTGTACAATGTATGTCGGACTGCCGAATCAGGATGAATTTAGATATATGCTTGAATATCTTCGTATAGTTGGTGATAATGGAAAGAAGCTGACCTATAAGATAAAGGATATTCCGAAAATGGTCTCGGCATTGATGTATTTAAGCCGTGAGGCTGACAGGGAGGAAAATCGTGCAGGCTATTTAAGTTCGGTTTATGAGAATATAGCATATTACATGAAGTATTATGACGGAGACAGAGTGCCGTTTGATGAAGGTGTCATAAATAAGATATACAGTCGATTCAAGGCTGATTCGGGTGATCCTATGGAAATTCTGATGAATACAAAGGGTTGGGAAAGTGTTGCAAAGAGAATACAGGAAATAGTTAAAGACTATAAGCAGAAAAAAGCCCGTATATTAGCCGAAAGACCTGCGTCAAAGAAAGAAAAGAAATTAGTATGTGCAAGTGAGAGAATAAATACACCTGATGATAATATCGAATTTGATTATCCTGTACCGCATTTTGTCATCAAAGGAAATCCGGGTGTAGGAAAAACGACTGTTGCAAGATTAATAGGACAGATATTCTATGAAAATGGGATTTTGAAAAAAGGCTTGACCGTTGAAGCAACGAGAGATGATTTGATAGACAGATATGTCGGTGGAACAACCGGCAAGACAAGAGAAGCTGTCATGTCGGCACAAGAGGGTGTTTTATTTATAGATGACGCATATTCACTGCTTGACGGCAGTGAGGAAAATAATTATCCGAAGCAGGCGATAGATGAATTGGTAGCTATAATGACCAATCCGAAGCAGTACAGATTTTGTATGATAATGGCAGGCTATCCCGAACCTATGGACGAGTTGCTGAAAATGAATGCAGGATTGTCGAGTCGTTTCAGCAAGGCGAATATACTGACAATAGAGGACTATGAGCCTGATTTATTGAAGGATATATTTGTATCGAACTGCAGGAAAGACGGATATAAAATTGATGAAACGCTTGATTTGGACTTGTTCTTCAAAAATCTGTATGACCAGCGTGACAGGGCAAATTTCGGCAATGCAAGGGATGTAGTTGCAGTTGCAAGGGAAGCAAAAATGCAGTCATCATTGAGAGATGATGAAGCGAGGCTTATAAC
>CACXGJ010000159.1 GCA_902767125.1 uncultured Ruminococcus sp.
TCCCCTATGATGTGCAAATGTCATTGCCTTTATTGCTGCATTGGAATATCTCGGAAAACTGATACCGATTATAACGTCATCCGATGATATCCTGAACAGCTTTTCATGTATTTCCGTTTCACCGTAATTGTTTATTATCTTTACATTCTCGAATATAAGAGAATAATAATATCCCAGAAAGGATGCAAGTGCCGCCGAGCTTCTTACTGCGAATATGTATATAGTTTTAGCCTTTGCTATTGCACTGACAGCGTTCTTGAAATCCTCCTTGGAGGTCTCCTCAAGAGTCCGTCTTATTTTTTCGATATCCTGATTCAGAACTGTTGAAAGGATATCATCATTGTTTATACGGTTTTTTGTCACCTCTATTCGCTGAACGGAGGTCAGCTTATCCCTTATCATTTCCTGCATGGCCTTCTGCATTTTCGGATATCCGTCATAGTCCAGCTCGGTTGCAAATCTTACAACGGTAGATTCACTTACGCCCACTGTTGCACCCAATTTTGATGCAGTCATAAAAGCCGCCTTATCATAATGCTCTGTTATAAAATTTGCTATCAGCTTTTGTCCCTTTGAGAAACTGTGCATTTTTTCATTTATTTTAGCCAATAAATTCTTCATAAAAATACTGTCTCCTTGATAAGAGTGAAATATCACTGTTTGATTTTTTGTATTTTTCTATTCTACATTTTAGTCTGTTTTACTTCAAAAATCAAGCAGTATTAAAAAAACACCCATGATTTTTTTGTCACGGGTGTTTTGGGTATTATTCTTTATCCTTGACGCTTTCAACCATATCCCATTTTTTCATGGAATTCATTGCAATAAAATGGCTTACAACGATATATGAAAGAACTAAAAGGATGGTAAACATATATTCATTAAAGCTGTTTGCAAAAACATATTCTCTGCCCTCGGTACTCAATTTCTGTAGAGCTGTACGGGCTATATATATACCGATCGGCAAGCCTGCCATACACGAAAATATGAACTGCAGGAATGACTGTACAAACCATTTCCTTGATATCTCACTGTGTTGGAAGCCGAGTGTCCTCAAGACACAAAGCTCCCTTTTCTTTTCAAGAAGATTTGTCTGTGCAGTGTTGATGACTATTACAAGACCTATCACTATCGCAAAGCCTATTACTATCCATGCAGCCAGATCATATGTTTTGAATATCTTTTCATTTCCCTGATACGCCAGCCTTGTGAATACGGCATATAAATAATTGTCGTTTTCTGTGAGAAACTCAAGTAATTTTTGTTCATCATCCCGGGATATATTGCATATCACCGAACCGAGAGTTACATCGCCCAATGCTTCGGCAGCTTCATGGGAAATATACTGAAAACGGCTTATTGACTGATCCGATATTTCGGCTATCTTGACGGATATTCCGTTTATTTCAACTGTATCGCCGATATCTGCTCCAAGTTCTTCGGCAATATGCTTTTCAAGTATGATTCCCTGTTGAGGTATGTCTATCTTTTTATCATACCTGTCATATACACCGACAAGCTGTGTTTTTCTGTCAAGGGCGTTTATTACAGCCGATTTTGTCTTACCGCCGAATTTTATATCCGCCTGATAATAAGGCATCTTCTGTGCATCACTGACAAATTTCAGCTCATTCATTTCTTGTATAAGCTCATCTGTCGGATTTTCCTTGAAAAATATCTGACAGTCATAATGTATTCGTTCATCATAAAGCTGATGCAGAAGATAATTTTTTGAAGTTATGAAAGCGAGTGACGAGAATATCATCATGACTGATGCGGAAATACATATCACCGAAAATACAAAACGCTTTTTGTTTCTCAACATTGTAGTAACACTGAATTTTGTCATAGGCGAGGAATGGGCTGTCAGCTTTTGAAGCAGCTTCGGTACATCAGCCGTTTCGGGTGCAGGTCGTGACATAGCCTCCGATGGCAGTATTTTTGAGATAGTGCCTGTGCTTATAAGTGTCGATATCTGTCCCGTTACTATCGTAAGCAGAACAGCCAAAAGATATATGCCTGTATTTATTTTGAATGTAAATTCGGGCAGAGGGAAAAACGCTGTATAATAATCTCCGACATATCTCATAAGGAAATATCCTATGACACTTCCAAGCAATACGGAGCATAATGACACTATAAGATTCACTCCGCAGAACAGTGCTTTTATACTTGCTTTTGTGAAGCCCAATGCCCTTAAAATACCTATCTCACGTCTGCTCTGCTTTATTATCAGTGACATGAACAGGAACACGACTATCAGTGTTATCACAAAGAATATCATCGGCATAAATATCGACATTGTTTCGATAGGATCTAAATTTGTATCTATCCTTTTTTTGACTGCGGAATCTTCATAAATGAAACTGCTTTTTATGTTTATTTCGTCATCCTCAAGGATATGTTCAAGCCTTTCAAGCTCTGTTTTTTGATTCGTACCGTCTTTGAAATATACAAGAAACTGATTGCAGAACATTTCATAGCCTTCACCGTCTTCAAGCTCGCTGTAAGCCTTTTCAAGCTCTTGCTTCAGATCGGCAAATTCATCGAGTGCCTTTGTCATTTCATCGTCAAATTTCTTCTGATTCTTTGAGATCTCGTCTCTGGCATCGGACAGCTTTTTGTCAGCCTTTTCAAGCTCGGAGATTATTTTTTCTTTTCCGTCAGCTATCTCCGAAAGCTTGCTTTCAATTTCAGGCAGTCCTTCATCTATCTGTCTTATGCCGTCATCTATTTGAGAGATACCGTCTTTTGCTTCATTCAGCTTTTCCTCAATGAGAGCGGGTGCATCATCAATATCATCTTCAGTCAAGCCGTATTCTGTAAGTGTATCCGTTATCTGTCGGCGTTGAGCTGTCAGTTCTTCAGTCTTCTGTGCCATTTCGGAAACAATCCCGTCATAAGCATTTACAAGCTCACCTGCTGTTTTAACGGACTGTCCCGTATATTCCGTAAGCTCACCGATAATTATCTCCATATCTGCTATATCAGACAAAAGACTTTTCAGCTTTTTGTCACTTCCTATAACAGGCAGATATGACACGGTATTATAAATATTTCTTTCTTCGACGATATCATGGATAAATCCAAGCACTTCACGGGCATTTCCGATATTTTCTTCAAGGCTTGCATTTTCATTATAAACATGATACCTCTTTATGATCTTTATTATCTTTTCCTTTTGCTCCTCCGACGGATTATTTACTTTATCGGAATTTATATATATATAATCCGACTCCGCCTGATCCATGTAATTTATGAGCCTTTCGGAAAAATCCGTGACTTCATCGGTCACATCATAGCTGAAGCCGTAGTCCTGAAAAATATCTACCAAATTCCGTATATCATCAGCTTTATCGAAAACATATGAAAGCTCTGCATTCGGAAAGGCTCTCATCATATCCAAAAATCTGCTGCTTCCGCTGCCTGTCATCAGTTCGGTGATATTCTCGATATTTTTCAGTGCATCATCAATCTGTTCAAGACCGCTGACTGCCTGAATCAGACTGTCTTTATTGCCCTCAAGCTCACTTAAGGTCTGCTGTAAGGTATGTTTTGTTTCGTCAAGCTGTTTTCTTTTGTCTTCAAGCTCTGCCTTGGCGGACTGCAATTTGGTCTCGGCTTGGAGCAGTTGAGCAAGTTTTTCTTCGGCTTCGGCAGATGAATCTGCAAACAGCTTCTCATTTTCGGCAAGCTGTTTTTTGGCTTCATTCAATTTTTCTTCGGCTTCCTCAAGCTCCTTTTGAGCCTTGTCCCACTCCTTATCAAGCTCTGACTGCTTGTCGTCAAGCTCATTTTTTACATCATTGTATTTTTTCTCATACTCATCTTTCAAAAGCCTTACAGGTGCATAAGCATATCCGAAATCAGTATTTACACCCCATGAATCATCTGTGGGCTGAACAGAAAGTGTTTCGGGCATTGATACTATCCCCGATACAAAATAATCCCTGTATTCATCATCGACCTTTATACTGACGGTATTTCCTGCTTTTATATTGTTGTCCTCGGCAAAATTATATTCAAGAAATATATCGTCTCTGCCGTTGCTGTCCCTTTGAGACCAGATATGGAATTTCTGCATATCATCGGGATTATATGAAAATACCCTGACAGATAAGTAGCGTCCTTCCTTGCTTTTGATATAGGTGTCACCGCACAGTCGGGCATTTATCTGTGAAACGGACTGCAGCTCCATGAGCTTGTCAATTTTTTTGCGGTTGGTGACATCGGTCGTGATCACTGCATCGGGATAATTGTATTCTTCAACATAATCATCAAGAGATGTTTCAAGAGAGATATATGCACTCGAAAGACCTGTCATTATGCCGCATCCCATAGCTGATACCAGCATTATTGATATAAGAAGCTTAAGATATTTTTTAATGATCGGAAATAACATTCTTTTCATAGGCTTATCACCCTGCCCTTGCTGCAGGACTTACAGATATCCTGTGCATCCAAAAGAACCTTCTCTGTATTGTCCAAAAACATCGCCTCCGTGTTTTGATATTTTTAGTTTCATTCAATTATAATAATGCTCTGTGCAGCTTTTAAAGAACTCAAGTTTTTCTTTTGTATCAATAAAACGGACAGTTTTGACCTGATTGTCGGAAGCACCGTTTTTTACTTTCCACCTGCGGTACTCCGCATAGGTACCTTTTTTAACTGCACATACAAATGACTTTGAGCATTCACCTACTTTCAACATTCTGCCGTATTCGGGATTGACCTTTGTCAGCTCCTCGTCAAAAAATTCCCTGACTTCATTTTCGATATTTTCGGGGATATCCTTGTCAAATTCAATAAATGCAACTATTCTCCAAGGGGTAAAATCTGTATCGGTATAGAGACTGTAATCGGAGATAGTGACACCTATCTGTTTCTGAAAATTTTCTATTGCAGTGGTTATATGTTCGATAGTGAGCTTGACACCTGTTATATTTATAAGCTGTTCTTTTCTGTATGCAAACTGTATGAGCGGTATCTTGTCATAATAGCCTGTTACTCTTATGACATCCTTTATCCTGTATCTGTAGAGTCCCGAACGGTTCGTTATTACAATTTCATACAGCTTTCCTACCTCAAGCTGATGTAAAAGCAATGGGGTAGAGCTTTCATCATCTATCGGCAAAAACTCAAAAAACGCACCGTCGATTGCAAGCATATAATCCTTTTCTTCGGTTTTTGTAGCAGTAGCGACTGCTGCTTCAGAGGCTGCATACATTCCGTAGCAGAAAGCTATGTCATCACCACAGTAATATTTCATTTTTTTCGTAAACGGCGTAAACTCTCCCGTACCTATCGCAACAATAAGTGACATATTTTTCCATATCTTCGGGATTATTCCCTTGTCAGGCTCATTTACAAATATCCTTCGGAGCTGCTCTGCCCTTTCGGGATCAGGCTTGAGATTTTTTTTCAGTTCATTCTTCAGTTTCGGTGGAAGATTGATACTTTCATCAATAGTGCCTGTTCGGATATCATTTATAAGCATTTGATAATTGTCAAAAATATATTTCATCAGGTCACAGAGATTTGACATAAAGATAGCCATTAAAAATATCAGATCGGGATCCTGCAATGAATATCGTGCCTTTATATATTTCATGTCAATATCATCACCGTAGCCGTTTATTTCCTTTGGCAGACAGATCGTGGGCAGAACCAGACTTGCACTCGACAAGGCATAGGATGAAATAAATCCTTCACGTATGCCGCCCTTTGTCCATGTACATTCCGTTTCGGTAGTATTAAGACCTTTGCCGATAACGATGCCCTTTTTTTTCATTTCTTTCAGGAGCATAGTGTAGTAAGTTGATACACAGCCTATATAAGGCTTATATGAATCATCCACAACGGGTATTCTTTTGGTAACACCTGTTGTGCCTGATGTCTTTGCAAAAAAAGTAATGTGGTCAGCCGTAATGAGATTTTGTTCTCCTGTTTCGGCGGTACGATCAATATATTCTTTGTAATCCTCATAAGTGGTAAACGGCACTTTTTTCTGATATTCCTCTATTGATCCTATATCGGAAAAGCCGTATTTTTTGCCAAATTCGGTATCCTTATTTTTCTTCAGCAGCTTCATGAGCATTTTTTCGCTATATTTATCCGCACTTTTGCTTTTGGAAAAATATTTTTTTATGTGTGTTTGTCCATACAGTGAGACTGCACGTATAACTATAAAATTCATTATTTTTTCAATCGTGTGCATAAACTTCCTCCCAAAAAATCACTTTCAAAATAAAACAGGCTGTATGCTGAAAGTGCATACAGCCTGTCATTTATTGATCGTTAAAAAAATACAAGCACTTTTATCTCATACCACTCGTATTATATCATTCGTACATTCCAAAGTCAATAAAAAATTTTTATCACGATCAGCGTTAAAAAATCTATTAAACCTATTGACATTGTAGGTTAAGCGTGATATAATACACTCATTCCATCAAAGCAATTCTTATACTTTCGGGAGGCAAAGTACAATGTTTGAAGCAACATACACAAGAAAATACAGTGCCGATCAATATCGAATGTGATGCTCCGTTATTATATATATTATCAGAATATTTTCATGAAAAATAATTAAAGGAGATAATCATTATGAGTAATTATAAATTTGAAACATTACAGTTACACGTCGGACAGGAACAGGCAGATCCTGCTACAGATTCAAGAGCAGTACCTATATATCAGACAACATCCTATGTATTCCATAATTCACAGCACGCTGCAGACCGTTTCGGACTTGCCGATGCAGGAAATATCTATGGAAGACTTACAAACTCTACCCAGGATGTCCTTGAAAAAAGAATAGCCGCTCTTGAAGGCGGCAGTGCAGCATTGGCACTCGCTTCAGGTGCAGCAGCCATAACATATACCATAGAAGCACTTGCTGCAAACGGCGGTCATATCGCTGCACAAAAAACCATCTATGGCGGAAGCTACAATCTTCTTTCCCATACACTCCCTCAATATGGCATTGAAACTACCTTCTTCGATGCTCATAATCTTTCGGAGGTAGAAAGCTCCATAAAAGAAAATACCCGTGCCATTTATCTCGAAACACTCGGTAACCCCAACAGCGATATACCGAATATTGATGCTATTGCAGATATCGCCCATAAACACGGCTTACCCGTTGTAGTCGACAATACGTTCGGCACACCGTATCTTATCAGACCGATCGAGCATGGTGCAGATATCGTTGTACACTCTGCAACAAAATTCATTGGCGGTCATGGTACGACTCTCGGCGGCATTATCGTGGAATCGGGCAGATTTGACTGGAGAGCAAGCGGAAAATATCCGAATATCGCTGAACCGAACCCCAGCTATCACGGAATATCTTTCTATGATGCTGTCGGTCCTGCGGCATTCGTCACATATATACGTGCAATACTTCTCCGTGACACAGGTGCATCCATTTCTCCGTTCAATGCGTTTCTTCTTTTGCAGGGTGTCGAGACACTTTCACTCCGTCTTGAAAGACACGCCGAAAATACAAAGAAGGTCGTTGAATATCTCAATAATCATCCCCAAGTCGAAAAGGTCAATCATCCTTCGTTGCCTGATCATCCCGACCATGCACTTTATGAAGCATATTTCCCCAACGGCGGTGCATCCATCTTTACATTCGAGATAAAGGGCGGTCAGGAAGAAGCATGGAAATTTATTGATAATCTTAAAATTTTCTCTCTGCTTGCAAATGTAGCTGATGTAAAGAGCCTTGTGATTCATCCCGCAACGACCACCCATTCACAGCTTTCATCAGAGGAACTCCTTGAACAGAACATCAAACCGAACACTATCCGCCTTTCTATCGGTACAGAACATATTGATGATATCATCGCTGATCTCGAAAACGGCTTCAGTGCCATCAAATAAAACCCACCTCCTCCATCCTTTATTATCAGACCCCTGTGTCATTAATTGAATGTCACAGGGGATCATTTTATTTTACCGATTTTTTCAATGATTCATCTATGATCTTTTTTTCATCACTGTTCATTCCAAGATGATACATTGATATCGCATAAACTGCCGAATACAGTATAATATAAGCTCCCAGAACAAACCAATTATCCATCGGCACCGACAGCATTATAAATGTTCCGACAATGCACGGAATGATCAAGCCCCTGACCATACCTAAAATGTTTTTCCAAAACAGCTTTATATCAAGACCGATATGCCTGTGATAATACCAATTCATAAAAATGATATTCCCGCCTGTCAGTGCGATAGCTGTACCTGCCGCCGCCCCGGAAGGACCGAACATTTTTATCAGCGGTATGCTTATAAATACATTTCCCGATGCAATGACAAAATACACTATGGAACGGGCTTTGTGCTTGTTTTTTGCCCTTTGTATCTCTATGCCTATGTTCTGTATCAGGGGAACGGTAACAGGTATTATCAGGAGCAATGCCACATAATATGACTCCGAAAAGCCTTCTCCTCCCCAAAATATCATGAACTGTCTTCCGAAGAAA
>CACXGJ010000160.1 GCA_902767125.1 uncultured Ruminococcus sp.
ATAGGTGTCAAAGTGACGCTTGAAGCGTCGCCGATATATATAAAATTAAAGGAGGATATAAGCCATGTCGGAAAGCACACATAAATTTTACCAGGATTATCATGAGTTAGTAGAGTTGATGAAAAAAAGTGACCACAGCTATGATTTTGAACTGATCGACCGAGCGTACAGGTTTGCAGACGAAATGCACGGAGACCAGCGAAGGGCATCGGGAATACCTTATATTCTCCACCCTACGTCCGTAGCCTGTATACTTGCGGAATTGGGCATGGATTCGGCATCCATTGCAGCAGCACTTATGCACGATGTAGTTGAGGATACTCCTGTTACACTTGAGGAAGTTACCAAAATGTTCGGAGCAGAAATAGCCAATTTGATCGACGGTGTAACGAAACTCGGCAAGATACCCTATTCGTCAAGAGAGGAACAGCAGGCTGAAAATATCCGCAAAATGCTCATAGCAATGTCCAATGATATAAGAGTGATAATAATAAAATTAGCGGACAGACTGCATAATATGCGTACCATAGACTGCATGAAAGAACAGCACCGCCGTGATAAAGCTCTTGAAGTAATGGAAGTTTATGCACCTATCGCTCACAGATTGGGTATCAGGGCATTGAAAGAGGAACTTGAAGACCTCTCAATAAGATACCTTGATCCTGTGGGGTATGCAGAGATCGAAAGACAGCTTGAAGCCAAAAGCAAGGACAGAATAAACTTTGTCGCACAGATAAAACAGACTATCTATGAAAGACTGAAAGACGAGATAAACAATGTCTATATTGAGGGCAGAGTAAAGAGTATCCACGGTATTTACAAGAAAACATATGTAAAAGGTCGTACAATGGATCAGATATATGATATCTTTGCTGTCAGAGTAATAGTTGATACAGTGGCGGACTGCTATAATGTACTTGGCGTAGTACATGACCTTTTTAAGCCTTTGCCGAACAGATTCAAGGATTATATATCTACTCCAAAGGCAAATATGTATCAGTCGCTCCATACAACTGTTATCGGAAAAGAGGGTATTCCCTTTGAGATACAGATAAGGACATGGGAAATGCACTATACTGCCGAATACGGTATAGCCGCCCACTGGAAATATAAAGAGGGTATCACAAAGAAAAATGCACTTGATGAGCGTCTTGCATGGATAAGAAAGATGCTTGAGAATCAGAGCGACAATGATTCAACGGATATCGTCAGAACAATAAAAATGGACTTGGTACCGGAGGATGTTTTCATATTCACTCCCAAGGGTGATGTGATAAGTCTTCCTAACGGAGCAACGGTCATAGACGTAGCCTATGCGATACACAGCGAGGTCGGTCACAGAATGATCGGTGCAAAGGTAGATAAAAGGATAGTACCGATAGACTATAAGGTCAAAAACGGTGAGATAGTCGAGATAATGACTACAAAGGAAACAGGTGCAGGTCCGAGCAGAGATTGGCTCAATATAGTAAGAACGAGTGAAGCAAGAAGTAAAATAAGACTTTGGTTCAAGCGTGAGAAGCGTGACGAGAATATCGTCGAGGGCAAGGCACAGCTTGAAACGGAATTTAAAAGATTGGGCATAAATGTTCCCGAAAAGGAGCTTGAGGAATTTTTAGCTGATATAATCCACCGACAGAACTGCAATAATCTTGAGGACTTCTATGCCTCGATAGGCTACGGAGGAGTACAGCTCTGGAGGATACTTCCAAAGCTCAAGGAGGAGTATTTCAAGAAATACTCCGAAAAGGAGCAGCCTGCACAGGTAGTGATAACCGAGCCTGTCAGGAAAAAAATCAGCAGCGGTGTCAATGTTGCGGGATTGGATGATTGTCTTGTAAAATACTCAAAGTGCTGTAATCCCCTGCCGGGAGATGATATAGTCGGCTTCATAACACGAGGCTACGGAGTTTCGATACACAAGAGAAACTGTACGAATGTTCCTTCCGATATAGAGAATTGTCCCGAACATGAGCGTTGGGTAAAGGTCGAATGGGCGGACAATGTTGCACATGAAACATTCCAGTCCACACTTCAGATCATGGCGGCTGACCGTACAGGTCTTTTGGCGGATATAACCAATCAGCTTTCGGCGATGCATCTGTTCATACACGCTCTCAATTCAAGGGAATTTAAAAACGGCATGGCACATATCGAGGTGTCTATAACCGTGAACGGAATAAATCATCTCAAGATGGTAATAAGCCGTTTGAGCGGTATACAGGGAATAGTGTCGATAGAGAGGAATTAATGGGGATGAAAGCAGTAATACAAAGAGTAACGGAATGTCAGGTGACTGTCGGCAGTGAAACTGTCGGCAGTATCGCCGATGGATTCCTGATATTATTGGGAGTAGAAAACGGTGACACCGAAAAGGATGCCGAAAAATTAAGTGCGAAAATATCGGTATTGAGAATATTCACGGATGAAAACGATAAAATGAATCTGTCTTTGCAGGATATTGACGGTGAGGTGCTGACAGTATCAAATTTCACTCTGTCAGCGGACTGCCGAAAGGGCAGAAGACCGAATTTCATAAATGCGGAAAAGCCTGACAGGGCAAATGAACTGTATGAATATTTCTGTGAATGTATGCTCAAAAACGGCATCAAAAAGGTTGAAAAGGGCGTTTTCGGGGCGGATATGAAAGTATCGCTCGTGAATGACGGTCCTGTTACAATAATAATAGATTCGAGGGAGCTGGCATGATAAAAGTAGAGTGTTTCCCTGTCGGGGAGCTTGATGCAAATTGTTTTTTTGTTACCGATGATGAAGCCGAAGAAGCATTTTTGGTGGATACGGGAGATTATTCATTTAAACTTGAAGAAAGAATAAGACAATTCGGTGCGGAGAAAGTAAAGTATATCTTATTGACACACGGTCATTTTGACCATATAGGATATGTTGTTGAAATGAAAAAGAAAATGCCATGGGTAAAAATAGCTATCGGAAAAGACGATGCACATTTCACCAATGAAGATGACTTTAATCTGGCATGGCATTTTGGCATAACACAGGAGCATTTTGATGCGGATATACTTGTCGGTGAGGGTTCTGAACTGAAGTTCGGGAATGAAAAGATAAAAGTTATTTCCACACCCGGTCATACAGAGGGCGGAGTCTGCTATATATTGGGAAATAATATTTTCACAGGCGATACTCTTTTCAGGGGAAGTATAGGCAGGACAGATTTTCCGACAGGTGACAAGGAAGAAATGATACAGTCATTGAAAAGGCTTGCCAAACTTGACGGAAATTACAATGTATACTGTGGGCATGATGAAAATACAACTCTTGATTTTGAGAGAAAAAATAATATTTACATGGCGAGAGAAGATTTAGTATGAACATATACATAGACCATGAATTTCACTATGAAACGGAAAATCTTGTAAGACTGTTTTTTCCGAATGAGAAGCTGACGGTCATACAGGGCATACCCGAAAATACAGCGGAAAATGATATAATATCGTCAGTGAAGGACGGTGAGATATATACCCGATTTTTCGGAAAAAGCGAGGGCTGTCATTTTGATGATACAGATACAAAGACTGTCGAGAGAAAAATGGCAGTGTGCCTGTATGAATTGCTTGTCAGCGTAACGGGAAGAAAACAGCCTTGGGGTATTCTGACGGGAGTACGTCCCATAAAGCTGTTCAGAAGATTATCCGAAAGCGGAGGAAAAGACTATGCAAGGGAGTATTTTTTGAATGAGCTTCTTGTATCGGAGGAAAAAACAAATTTAAGTGCCGTAACAGAGGGCTATGAAAGGAAGATACTTGCATTGAGCAAGCCGAGGTCATTCAGCTTGTATATATCCATACCGTTTTGTCCGTCAAGATGTTCATACTGCTCATTTGTTTCACAGTCCATAGAGAAAGCACAGAAATTAATTGAACCATATCTTGAACTGCTTTGCAAAGAAGTGGAATATACAGCAGAGATCGCAAGAGAATGTAAATTGCAGTTGGAAAGCGTATATATAGGCGGAGGAACACCTACAACATTGAATGCAGTCCGGCTTGAAAAGCTGATGGATACAGTGAATAAGAGCTTTGACATGACAACGTGCAGGGAATTTACAGTGGAGGCAGGCAGACCTGATACTATCGACAGGGATAAGCTGACAGCAATTTTAAACGGAGGTGCTGACAGAATAAGCATAAATCCACAGACACTCAATGATAAGGTGCTTGAGGTCATCGGCAGAAAGCATGATTCCGAACAGACCTTGAGTGCATATGAGCTTGCAAGGGAGGTCGGCTTCAGGCATATAAATATGGATCTGATAGCAGGCTTGCCGACAGATACAGTTGAGAGCTTTAAGGATACACTTGACAGGATATGTGGGCTGTCACCCGAAAGCGTGACTGTCCATACTCTCGCAATGAAACGGTCATCAAGACTGACACAGGAGGGTAATCCGCTTGAAACGGATAAAGAAGTTCCTGCTGCAGAAATGCTCAAGTATTGCGAAAAGAAGCTGTCCGAAGAAGGCTATCATCCGTATTATCTTTACAGACAGACACGCATGGAAGGAAATCTTGAGAATGTTGGCTGGTCAAAGGATGGCTATGACGGAATATATAATGTGTTTGTGATGGATGAAACGCATACTATACTCGGCTGCGGAGCAGGGGCTGTTTCAAAGCTGAAAAAACCGATGTCAGACGAATTATCAAGAATATTTAACTACAAATACCCGTATGAATATATAAACGGCTTTGAAGAAATGCTGGAACGAAAGGAGCAGGTTAAAGTATTTTATGATGAACTGGCTGAATACCTATCGAAGATATGCCTGTGACATAAACAGAATAAATGAACAGGCAAGGTCTGATCCAAAGGAATTTGTTGAGATGACCGAGGATATTTTCAGAAGTGATGTACGGCTGATAGTCGAACAGATACTGACGATACCTGTCAAAAGGCATATAATAATGCTTTCGGGACCGTCAAGCAGCGGAAAGACTACAACAGCACAGAAATTGGCTGATGAATTTAGGATAAAGGGCTGTGAAGTACAGCATATCTCAATGGATGACTTTTATCTCGGCATAAAGTATATAAAAACTCTGCCCAACGGCAAGCCTGATTTTGAATCCGTTGATGCACTCGATATACCGCTGATAAAGCAGAGCATAAGACGGCTCGCCGAAACAGGCGAATGTGATATACCGAAGTATGATTTCAGAAACAGTTGTCGTACCGATATCATACAGCATCTGCAATTATCGTCAAATGCTGTTATAATAATCGAGGGTATACACGCTCTGAATCCGATATTCGATGACGGCAGTGAGTACGGCAGAATAAGCAAAGTATATGTCAGTGTCAAGCAGGGAATAAAAAATAATGAAGACTATGTTCTGACAAACAGAGAGATAAGATGTATAAGACGTGTGGTCAGGGACAACAGCTTCAGGGAAGCTCCTCCCGAAAAGCTCCTTGATATGTGGTCGGAGATAATTGAGGGAGAAAAAAAATATATCCGTCCATACAGATATACAAGTGATTTCACGGTAAACTCAATACACATCTATGAGCCTTGCATAATGAAAGAACCTGCAATGAAGCTTCTCCGACAGGTAAGTGAAAAAAGTCACTGCTATGAAACGGCACAGCATCTCATAAAGGCACTCTCTGCATTCGAGAGCATAGACAGCTCCGTTATACCCGAAAATTCTCTTATGAGAGAGTTTATAGGCGGCGGAAGGTATATTTATTGAGATGTTTTTTGAAAAAACTATTGAAGAATCGGGAAATTAGTGTTATAATAGCATCAAACAGTTTTATTTGGAAAGGATCGACGTTTATGGGAATTTTTGAAGATGTTCTTCTTAATGCAAGGTCGGCAGTCGATACTGTCGGCAAAAAAGCAAGCAAGGTCATAGATATGTCAAAGCTGACACTTTCGGCGGCTGATATAAAATCAGAACTGTCAAAAAAATATGAGATGCTCGGCAGAGTTTCCTTTGAGGCTCAAACAACAGGCAAGGACTACAGTAAGAGCATAGCCGATATAGTTGCAAAAATAATAAATCTTAAAGCAGAGCTTGATTCGGTAAACGAAATGATAGCAAGTAACAAGAGCAGGATAAAATGCTCTGCGTGTGGGGCATATAATTCAAAGGATGCTGTCTTCTGCAATAAGTGCGGAGAAAAGATAGTATTCAACACCGATGACAGCGAAGAAAAAGTCACCGATGAGGATATAATTGATTTTACGGAAGATAATTTCGATGATGACGATATGGGCGTATAATTAAATAAATAATTTTTTGCACCGTATGATTTTTTATGAACTTCATACGGTGTAAAAATTCACTTTTTCTATAACACTCCTGAAAGGAAGTGCATTGGTGTCCAAAACTGAAAACGGGAGAAAATCACAGTCATTTCTTAAGGGTGCGGCTGTTCTTGGTGCAAGCATGGTGATAGTCAAGCTGATGGGAATGATATATAAAATACTTCTCTCAAATATGTACGGCGGAGTCGGAACAGGACTTTTTAACGCTGCCTATGCTTTGTATAATCCTCTGTTTATGCTTTCAACAGCAGGCTTTCCGATAGCGATATCAAGAATGGTATCCGAAAGCGTAGCAAAAAAGCGTTTCAGAGATGTTAAAAGGATACATCAGGTATCTGTGCCGATATTCGTCATAGCAGGATGTATATGCTTTGTGGCAATGATATTGGGCAGCTTCCTGTATGTGAAGGTGATAAATGCCGAGAATGCGATATTTGCATTGCTGTGCCTTTCACCGACAATATTTTTCGGATGCCTTATGTCAATATACAGGGGATATTTTGAAGGCATGAGAAATATGACTCCCACAGCTGTATCCGAAATAATCGAGGCAGCCTTCAAACTGATATTCGGATTTACGGCTTCATCACTCACAATGAAATTGCTGATGAAGCAGTATGAAAATACGGGATATGTTCTCGGAACAAGATGCACAAGTGAGCTTGAAGCGGAATCAACGATAATCCCCATAGCTATCGGTGCGGCAATAACAGGCATATCTCTCGGAGCAGTATTCGGCTTTCTCTATCTTTTCATAAAATATAAGAGAAGCGGTGACGGCATTACAAAAGAGGAACTTCAGAAATCTCCTCCTCCGAGGGGAAAAGGAACCATATTCAAAATAATGGTGAAAACTGCACTACCTGTCGGACTCGGCTCGATAATAATGAGCCTTGCGGATATGGTCGATGCAACGCTTGTTCAGAAAAGGATATACCACATAATGGAAACTGATCCGAATGCGTTGCTTGATATATACGGCTCTCTTATTCCGAATAACGTGTATACATCAGGTCAGACTCATATATATCTGTACGGCTGTTACGGTATAGCACTGACACTTATGATGCTCGTAACGGCAATCACACAGGTATTCGGAACTACTGCCCTGCCTTCGGTCACGGCAGCATGGGCAAGCGGTGACAAGGTACAGATGAAGAAAAATATGGAAACTGTATTGAGAGTGACAATGCTTGTGACGATACCGTCGGGAATAGGAATGTCAGTGCTTGCAGAACCCCTTCTTTCACTGATATACAGCAGCGGAAGCGTTGCAAATGAGGTCGAGATAGGCTCAAAGGTTCTTACAGTGATGGGAATATCGGCGGTGTTCATAGCGGCAAGTACACCTATGTGTTCAATGATACAGGCAACGGGCAGGATGGATATACCGCTGAAGCTGTATACGATAGGCATGGTAATAAAGATAATCGTGAATTATATACTTGTGGGCATACCCGAAATAAATATTCAGGGAGCAAATGTCGGCTCAATCGTATGTTACGGATTCGTGACGGTGATGGCAATGTTTTTCCTTTGCCGTGAAACGAAGATAATTCCCAATTTCATATCCATATTTGTCAAGCCTTTGGCGGCATCAATAGTATGTGCATTGGCAGCTTATTATTCCGAACAGCTTTTTGATATATTTTTCAGACAGCGTATAGCAACTATACTTGCAGTCGTTACGGCAGTGATAGTATATGTGATAGCCCTCCTGCTTTTCAGGGCTGTCAAAAGAGAAGATATAATAAGTATGCCCAAAGGAAATAAAATTTTAAAAATACTTGAAAAATATAAACTTATAAGGTAAAATATATACGACTGTAATATGATCCCGAAAGGAGATGCTTTGGGTGGAGTTTGAATATAAAGATAAATATGATGTTGATGACCTTGTGCGGATAGTGAGGATACTCCGTTCACCAAACGGCTGTCCGTGGGATAAAGTCCAGACACATCAGACAATACGTCAGGATTTTATTGAGGAGGTCTATGAAGCAGTCGAGGCTATTGACGAGAATGACACCGAGCATCTTAAAGAAGAATTGGGAGATGTACTTTTACAGGTAGTTTTTCACTGTGTGCTTGAGGAAGAAAAGGGTAACTTTGATCTTGCTGATGCGGCGAATGATGTGTGTCAGAAAATGATACTTCGACATCCCCATGTGTTCGGCAATATAAAGGCTGATACCCCCGAGGAAGTCCTTGCAAATTGGGACAGGATAAAGATGGAGTCGAAGGATCAGAAGTCATCGGGCGAGTCGATGGAAAGCATATCAAAGACTCTGCCGTCACTTATGAGGGCTGAAAAGCTGAATAAAAAGGCTGAAAGAGCAGGTCTTCCGTCCGAAGCTCCGAACAGGATAATAGATGATATTTCAAAACAGCTTGAGGAGCTTAAGGGCGATATATCCGAAAATAAGACCGAGTGCTGTGAGGAAAGAATCGGAGATATACTGTTTTTGATGACAGGCTTGTCAAGAGTCGTGAATGTAGAAAGCGAAAATTCGCTGTACAATGCCTGCGGCAGATTTATCGAACATTTCAAAGAGTTTGAGGAAAATGCGAAAAGGTCAGGCGTTAACATACAGAACGCTTCTCCCGAAACGGTCAGGGCTGTTTGGGAAGGCAAAAAATAAAACTTAATGGAGGTTCATAAAAATGAACAAAGCAGAACTTATTTCAGTAGTAGCCGAAAAGGCTGATATCACAAAGAAGGATGCCGAAAAGGCTATATCTGCTCTCTTTGATACTATCGTAGAAAAGGTGGCAGAGGGTGAAGAAGTACGTGTAGTAGGTTTCGGTACCTTTGAGCGTCATGACAGAAAAGAAAGAACAGGCTGTAATCCTCAAACAAAGGAAAAAATTACTATCCCTGCATCAAAGGTTCCTGCATTCAAGGCAGGTAAGGCTTTTAAAGAGGCTGTTGACGCAAATTGATTTGTTAAGAAGGAAAGTCGGTTTGAAACAAAGCCGGCTTTCTGTTTTTTTGAGGAGGAATGTTTATGCGTCTTGATAAATATCTTAAGG
>CACXGJ010000161.1 GCA_902767125.1 uncultured Ruminococcus sp.
CGCTGATTCCATTGCACCTTCAACAAATGATGATATTACAGTAGTCATGGCAATGCGTTGCGACGATCGGCAGATAACAACGACTGCCCAAACAAAGTGTAATATTGATATTGATGTAGAAGAAGATGATGATTCTTTTGTGGAAGATAAGGTTGATGAGGAACAAACAGACGCTGATGCAGAGAGCAGTGACAACAAAATGCCGTCCTTGCTCACGTTCCTTCAGATTCCGAGAACTGCTGAAGAACTGATACTTGCCGGGTACTGTACTCCGTCCGAGGTTATAACATATATTTTTCCACTTATAAAAGAGGGTATAGTTGATTACAATGATTATCGTTTTACACTTTCGGGAGGTGGTGCAATGTGATCGAATATTCTCAATATCTGAAGCAGGTCTATCCACAAGGAGCAAGGTTTGATTCATTGCTTCCGCAGTCGAGCTATAAGAATTGTATTGACTTGAGAAGTTATAACCTTGAATGCCTTGGAGAGATAGGTGCAGGAGCGTTATCAACGGTGTATAAGGTCAAAGATATGAATACACATGAGATATATGCCTGTAAATACACTTCTTTGAAGCATATTAACGGTGGTGGACCGTGTGCAGCTTCATTTATAGCCGAAAAGGCATTGCAGGAGATCGAACTGATGCTCAAATTGCGAAAAAAGGGTGTATATGGGATAATGCCGCTCTATGGCTTTTATCCCTCACAAGATACCATACGAAAATTTGCATACTTATACAGATTCATTCCAAGAGTGCTTATTCCCGAAAGCAGTGTTATCATTGAACTGCTGCCCCTTGCCGTTCCGTTCAGGACATTTATGGATGAACTCTTCCGTTCACGGAGAAGATTGAATGTTGACCAGACCTGTTCGATCTTTCTGGACATACTGTCACCTTTGGAACATATGCACGACAAGGTGAGTGTGATTCACAGGGACATCAAAATCGACAATCTTATGTTGATAAAGATACCCAACGGTACTGTCCGTATAGCGATATCAGATTTCAACATAAGCAGAGAGCTGCAATTCCAGACAGATAGTTACACAGCGATGGGCACACCGGGTTATTGTAATCCGAGGATAATGGAGAAAGCAATCAATCGTGAGCGAGTCACAAGAGACGATGCAGTCAAGGCTGATCTTTACGGTGCAGCACAGTGTATGTATGTTTTGCTCAATCGTGGAGTAATGGCTCCGAACAAGGGCGAGATACCTGCTCCGAAGGATACCCCGTCAGTTGAATTTACAGATCTTCTTCGGAGCATACTGAATCCGAATGTATCAAATATCCCGGATTGTGCGGCTATCCGAAAGCGAATTGAAGCTATGATGGAAAAGGAACACCTGCCTGACAGGAAATCACATAACACTCCAAAAATGCAAAAGAAAGTGTTCGGGACAGAAAAGAAATTATATCCCGCTCCGCTTAAAAATTGCGGTCATGTTCATAAACCGCAATTCCCTAAAGGCTCGTTCTGACAATATATAAGTTACAGCATATTATGGCATATCAATATGTTGTAACTTTTTTTATCAAAAACTGCATGGTAATACTAAAATTTATGTGTTTTCGGCTATATATATTATAGAAGCACATGAAGTGCAAAGAAAATAATTATAAAACGGAGGAAACGCAAATGAAAAATACTATCAATGCTAAAGTGATCTGCAGGAAGAACAGTTCAGGTACTCTCAACTTCTATCTGGAGGCAAAAGGACAGGAAATATACCTGTTCGTGACAAAGTACTACTCTTACAATATGTACTCAATGTACCGTAATGGTGTACGAGCGGAAAAGGCTTTTGAGCATACGGAAAACTTCAGACATCAGAAGTTAAAGGAACGTATTATCCGCATGGTGAAATATGTTTCCGATGAAAATGATCTGGATATTTTCAAGGATCCTGATCATCGAAGGAGGAGGCATACGTTTTTTACATCATCTTGTGAATTACATACAAATTTATTGTATGACAAACAAGACGTTGAATTAACACTTGCAGATTCATTATAAAAAAATTCATATTATTGTTTCAAGTAGGGAGGTGAAAGCTTGACAAAATTCAATTTTTATGTTAAAATCAGAAAAAATTATTGAACTAACGGGAGGATTTTTATGAAAAAATTTATCAGCACAAGCCCATACCAACCCAAGGGCAGACTTGAAAAAGGTTTATACAAGGCAGCCGATAACCAGCTTCTTGCATACGATACGCCTACGAGCTTTCCGATATTAGCCGCTATAAACGCATACGCAAATCAGGGAGAAAATATCGAGATCATCACAATAGTTCCATGCTATGAAAATGCAATATATAACTACGAGCTTCTCAAGGAAGAAGTTGCTGCTCTTGCTCAAAAAAAGGGTTTTACCTATACTCTGAAAGAGGTCAATGTTCCTTATGACAATGAGATAGGTACCGAGTTGGAATTGTTTGAAAAGCTCATGGACTGTACAGCCGATAACGACACATTATATGCCTGCATCACCTACGGTTCAAAGCCTTTTCCACTCGTTCAGATGATGGCATTGAATTACGCATACCGAATCAGAAAAAATGTAAGCATCGGCTGTATTGTATATGGAGCAAAGGATCATAACAATGGAAATATGTTTATCTATGACATAACATCACTTCTCTACATTGATGAGGCAGTACGTCTCATGGCAGAGCAAAAAGTAAAGAATCCGACCGACATAATAAAGAGTCTTCTGAAATGAGGTGATCTGTATGGAAGATAGAATCCAAAGATTAAACACTCTTATGACAGAATATTCTAAACTTAAGGATGATCCGCTTAACAGTGCCGTGTGTATCAATTTGAGAGCCGAAGCACAGGGTATTGTTTTTGAAGATAGTTTTCGCCTGGAAATGCAAAATCGTGCCCATAATTATTTAAAAGAAAAAAAAGTTTTGGGCAATGAAGAAGATATAGTTCAGGAAGCAAGCGCTCGTTTTCTTGAAAAATGCTTTCCGAATTATGATTACAAAATAAATGATAACTTCTATCTTTATTTAATGAACACATTGAAAATGACAGCGTTGGATCTGATAAAAAAAGAGTATAAAAATGTCAAGAAGGGGGGAGAAGGATTAGACGAACCGTCAGGCGGTGATATACCTTCAGATAATGTTACTGAAGAACAAGTTTTTGCACGTATGCGATTGGAAGAATTTTATGCAAGAATGGCAGTATGTGTGATAAAGATCGGTGCGAAAAACGGTGAACCCGATAAATACTACCGTTCGTTTGCTACGGGCTATTACATAATGCTGTGTAAAGAACGGTTGTATGATGTTTGTGAAATTAATGAGAATGAAGCGTTTACAGTCATGGATACTGCATTTGCAGATTTCACTCTCATATCCGAGTGCAGGACATTTTATGAAATTGAATCCACACCGCTTAAAACGTATTATCAAATCGGATTAAATGGCGATGAGGAAATTGATGTTCCAATTAAGCCAAGAGTTTACACTAAATATCATAATGTCACCTCCGGTTACATCACTCAAAAGAGGAATAAATTCGATGAAATGCTCGGTATTGTATAATAAGAAGAAAAATAATAACTGTTGATACAGTCTTTGACTATAAAATCCCCTGTTTGCGTATGTAATGCAGACAGGGGGATTATGTTGTTTTTTGATAATTTGCTCTGATGTAAATTCTATTATTTCTTTTTATTTGAAGGAACTGTTGACGGCTTTGCTGTGCTATTATCGTTTCAAAAGATCATTCTTATTACAAAACCAACCGTCAAATATAATAATATTTTACCATATGTTTTATAAAAAAATTCAACATATTTCCAAATATTATAAAGTAAATTATTTTGAGAATTGTGCTATTCGGTATGACATAATCGAAAGTGCTTGACACCGATAAAATATAATGATACGATATTAAGGTAAAAAAGATGTCTGAAAAAGGAGAATGAATTAATTATGAGAATAACGGATATATTGAATACAAGGAATATGTCTCTTTCATTTGAGGTTTTTCCGCCGAAAAAGGAAACGAGCTTTGAAAGCGTAAGGGCAGCCACCGAAGAAATTGCAGGCTATCGTCCGTCATTTATGAGCGTGACCTATGGTGCAGGGGGCGGTACAAGCAGATTCACCCTTGATATCGCCAAGAATATAAAGGACAGATTCGGTGTGCCTACACTTGCTCATCTAACCTGTGTATCTTCAAGCAAGGAAACTGTCCATGAACAGATAAATGCACTCAACGAGGCAGGCATAAAAAATATCATGGCTCTGCGTGGTGATCTCACTCCCGAATTGCAGAAAACCGACCGCTCAAAGTGGGATTATTGCTATGCAGTTCAGCTTATAAGAGAGCTGAAGGAAAGCGGAAATGAATTTTGTATAGGTGCAGCCTGCTATCCCGAGATACATCCCGAAAGCAAAAATCAGAAAGAGGATATCCTTCATCTGAAGGAAAAGGTCGATGCAGGAGCGGATTTTCTGACAACACAGATGGTTTTTGACAATAATCTGTTTTTCAATTTCATGTACAAGCTGCGTGAAGCGGGAGTGACAGTACCTGTTATTCCCGGAATAATGCCCATTACAAATGCGGTCCAGGTTGAACGTGCCATAAAGCTGTCGGGTTCGTTTATGCCGCAGCGTTTCAAGAGTCTTGTTGATTATTTCGGACAGGATCCTTCCTCGATGAAACAGGCAGGCATTGCATATGCAACAGATCAGATAATAGATCTGTATGCAAACGGTGTAACAAATGTTCACGTTTATTCCATGAACAAGCCTGATGTTGCGAAGGCTATCAAGGATAATCTTTCCGATATTCTCGGAAAGGATTTTAACAGATGACATCAATAAGGGTCATATAACATGAATCGGGGATATCGTATTTTTCCTGTAAAATACGATATCCCCGATTTGAATTGAGCTTTTTTCTGTTGTAGATTTTTTTGTTCTCGGAGCATTTGGTGACAGGATCGGTCAAGCCCCATGTGTTTCTTTTGGCTTTGTTAAGCTCTTTCTGTTTTTTCTTCGAGAGCTTCTTAAAGGGAACAAATTTTTCCATAAAATAATACCTCTTTTCAAAAAATATATTTTGTAAGAGGTATTATAATAATTATTTCGTGATTTGTCAAGAGTTTTATTCAATACTTTTGA
>CACXGJ010000162.1 GCA_902767125.1 uncultured Ruminococcus sp.
CAGTGAGTGCTTTGCAAAAATGAAGGAAGATCAGGACTAAATTCCTATCCCAAAAAAATTTATTCCCTAAAAAATGAGAGGCGTTTCGGAGTTATTATACTTCGGAACGCTTTTTCAATTCAGGAATGAGAAGTTTTTTGGAGCTTTTTTCATAAAATTATAGATTTTTGTTAATTTATGTGATATAATATATTCAAATATTCATATATGGAGGGACTTTTATGAAATGTTTGAATAAGGTGCTCGCATTATCAATGTCATTGGCTTTACTGTCGTGTATGGGTGCGGATATGCCGGTTATATCAAATATGGATATACCTGTCAGTGCTTATATTTATGATGACACGGGAAAGCTGCACTATGGGGATTTTGATTATGTTTTGACGGATTCGGGCGGAGTCGAGATATCAAGATATCTCGGCAGCAGCAGTAATGTTACCATACCTGCAAAAATTGACGGGAAAAAGGTCGTTTCCATAGGCAGAAATGCTTTCAAAGAAGAAAAAAATATAAAGTGGGTCATCATTCCGACAACGGTTGAAAGTATCGGAATGGAGGCTTTTGCTTCTTGTGAGTCTCTGACAAGTATAAGAATACCGGGAAGTGTGCGGGAAATAGGATATGCGGCTTTTTATAGGTGCAGTTCACTGAAAACAGCCACTATCAAAGAAGGCGTTAAATCTATCAATGGCAGTGCTTTTAATCTGTGTGATGGACTTACAAAAGTTTCTATTCCCGATTCTGTAAGCTATATCGGCTCGGATGCCTTTCAAGGATGTGAAAAGCTTGAAAATGTCACTGTAAACGGAAAATTGGATGATGGTGCTTTTAGAAGCTGTCATTCGCTTAAATCGGTCACAGTCAAAGATGGCTGTACCTCAATCGGAAATGAAGCCTTCCATGAGTGCTGGTCGCTTGCAACCGCAAATCTTTCAGACAATATCGAAGCTATGGGTTACAGTTGCTTTATGAATTGTACAAGACTCGATAATGTAGTTCTTCCAAAGAATCTTACGAAATTTCAGTCGTCAGCTTTCAGAGACTGTACAAACCTTAAATCCGTGACCTTGAATGATAAGATAACAGGTATTCCGGCCTATTGCTTTTATAATACCCAAATAACAAAGATAGTCCTTCCGAACAGTGTCAAGTCAATAGGTGACAGTGCTTTTTACAATACTCCTCTGACAAGCATAAATATTCCGTCAAATCTTACAAATATTGGGGCAGCTGCCTTTGCAAACTGTCAGGGGATAAAGTCTTTTTATCTGCAGGATAAGATAACTTATATAGGAATATCAGCTTTTGCTAATTGTCAGAATCTTTCATTCGTAAGACTTCCCAAAAATCTTTTCAGGATAAATGACAGCCTCTTTAATGGATGTACTAATCTTGTGACAGTACAGACAGGCTCGGGACTTGGCGAAATAGGCTGCTATGCTTTCAAGGACTGTACATCCCTCAAAAAACTCGAAACAGGAAAGAATGTTTATGCAATAAACGACCTTGCTTTTTTGAACTGCAACTGTACACTCTACGGTGAAGCAGACTCGTATGCCGAAAAATTCGCTGTACGCCGAGCAATACCTTTTGTCGCATATCTCGGCAATAAATCGACTGTTGTTGAATCCGATGTTTTAATGGGTGATATAGTTGTATTCAGATTTGATGCAGGCGGAGGTGCAGGAGGATATAAATACGCTGTTACATACAAAAAGGCGGCTGATACAAAATACATCACCCTACAGGATTATAAAGAGGGTACAGGATATGTATTTGAGCCGACACAGGCAGGTGAATATGATTTTTATATAGCGGTGCGTGATGCAAAGAATACTGTCAGAAAAAAATATTTCAGGATAACCGTAAACAATCCCATCAATAATATCTCGACCATTGACAGAACAACGGTGAATGTCGGTGAGAGTGTCAATATAACAGGAAAGGTATCGGGCGGCTGCGGAAATATACAATATGCTTTATTGAACAGTAACAGTGTAATAAAGAATTACAGCTCAAATAACAAATTCAGCTATAAGTTCACTAAATCGGGCAATTATAAGATAGTTGTCAAGGCAAAGGACAGCAGGGGAGCTGTTTCGGCAAAGTCGTTCAATGTAACGGTAAAATATGTACCGCCTAAAAATATTTCGGAGATCTCTGCAACAACAGTAAGATACGGTGATGAAGTCAGATTTTACCCGAAATCCGAGGGAGGAAATGCCCCGTATTATTACAGGATAACATACAGGAAAAAAGGTGCGACCGAATGGACAGTATTTCAGGACTATACCACCGCCACACCAAAAACCTTCAAGCCGTCAAGAATAGGCGATTATGAGATAGTTATAAAGCTCAAGGATTCTGTCGGCAACACCTCAAGAAAAACCTTTGACCTCACAGTTACAATATGACCGATACAAAGCGGAGAAGTCTTATTAATTAAGAAATTCTCCGCTTTTTTATGCAAATTTGCCGTTTTTATATCCAAAAACTATTTTGCACTTGATATTTTAACAAATTTATACTATAATATCATGGAGAAAATTTTTTTCGGAACACAAAGGGAGGACAAAAAATGACTGCTGAATCAAAATCAGGAATCATTTCAAAAGCCCGTGAAGAAATTTCTTCTTCAAAGGCATTTGAATATCTTACAAAATTATTTGATGACGGTATCTTTACGGAGATAGGAGCTTTTGCAAAATCGGATGATACTTATACAGAGGCTGCTGCGGCTCATGGTACTGTCAACGGAATGGGTGTGTATGCTTTTGCTCAAAATGCCGACTTCTGCGGAGGGGCTATGTCAAAGGCTCAAGCTGCAAAGATAAAAAAATTATATGACCTTGCTCTTAAATCGGGTGAACCTGTTGTTGCCTTTTATGACTCGACAGGCGGCAGGCTTTCACAGGGAACAGACCTGCTTGCAGCTTACGGTGATATTCTTAAATATTCAAACAATCTTTCGGGAGTTGTTCCGCAAATATCTGTGATAGTCGGAAAATGCTTCGGTACACAGGCACTTATTGCGGAATGTGCGGATATTGTCATCATGACCGAAAATGCACAGCTTTCGCTTGAAACAAGCGGTGAGGGAGCATCAGCCGAAGAAAATGCCAAAAAGGGCAATGCACATATCATCACGAAAAATGCTGATGAGGCTGTCGAAAAAGTAAAGTCTCTCATAGAGATACTTCCGTCAAATAACCTGTCAGGTGCATGTGTTGCCTATGATGAGATAAGTGCGGACGGTGTTCCGACATATGATACAAAGCCGTCAAAGGTGATATTTGATGTAGCTGATACAGAAAGTGCCGTTGAGATACAGGAAAATTACGTTAAGGCTGTCAGAACAGTTCTTGCAACAGTCAATGGTGTTACAGTGGGATTGGTCTCTGTTGAGGGCGAGATAGATGGAAAGTCATCTTCAAAGGCTGCAAGATTTGTCCGTTTCTGTGATGCGTTCAGTATTCCTGTGGCAGCTTTCATAGATGCCGAAAAATTCTGCTGTATCAAGTCTGCTGCCAAGCTGACCTCGGCTTATGCGGAGGCTACAACGGCTAAAATAAGCTTTATAACGGGAAACGCTTTCGGCTCGGTATATATAGCACTTGCAGGAACAGGTGCGGCGGCTGATATGACATTTGCCTGGACAAATGCAAGCGTATCGGCACTTACACCCGAAGCTGAAGCTGTCATAATGCTCGGCGATGACTTTGGAGGCAAACTCAAAAATACCTCCGATCCCAAGGCTGAAAGGGAGAGAGTTATCGAAGCATATAAAAATGAAAATATGACAGCCATGAAAGCTGCCGAAAACGGATATGTCGAGGATATCATTGAGCCTGAAAATACAAGGGAAAAGCTTATTGCAGCTCTTGATATGCTCGGAAATAAACGTGTATCGACTCTGCCGAAAAAACATAATAATATTTATATATAACATCGAAAGGAAAGTATTTGCTATGAAAAATCTGAAAATAACCGTAAACGGAACAGTCTATAATGTACAGGTCGAGGAGGCTGACGGCTCTGAAATACAGTCGGCACCCGTTCAGAAAGCTGCTGCACCGAAAGCTGCACCTGCTCCAAAGGCTGAACCGTCAGCAGCATCGGGCGAGCCTGTAAAATCACCTATGCCCGGTACTATCATAAATGTACTTGTAAAGCCGGGACAGGCTGTCAAAAAGGGCGATGTTCTTGTGATTCTTGAAGCCATGAAAATGGAGAATGAGATAAAATCAGCAAAGGATGCCACTGTCGTATCGGTTGCAGTAAATAAAGGCGAATCCGTTGATACGGGTGCAGTTCTTGTAACACTCGGCTGAAAGGAGTCCTTATAAAATGGCAAAAAAGATACAGATAACAGAAACCGTTCTGCGTGATGCCCATCAGTCACTTATTGCAACGAGAATGCCGATTGAGGATATGCTCCCGATACTTCCCGCACTTGATGAGATAGGCTTTTATTCATTGGAGTGCTGGGGCGGTGCAACATTCGATTCGTGTATAAGATTCCTCAATGAAGATCCTTGGGAAAGATTGAGAGTCATCCGCAAAAATTGTCCGAAGACAAAGCTCCAAATGCTTTTCAGAGGACAGAATATGCTCGGATACCGTCATTATGCGGATGATGTGCTTGAGTATTTCGTGCAGCGTTCAGTCGCAAACGGTATTGATGTAATAAGAATATTCGATGCCCTCAATGACATAAAGAATCTTCAAACGGCTATAAATGCGGCAAAGGCGGCTAAAAAGGAAAATCCCAATGTTGAGGCACAGGTCGCAATGAGCTATACAACAGGACCTGTTTTCACAACTCAATATTATGTTGACTATGCAAAGAGGATAGAAGAAGCAGGAGCAGATTCCATCTGCATAAAGGATATGGCGGCTTTGCTGACACCGTATTATACTGCCGAAATTGTTGAGGCTATCAAGAAAGCTGTTAAAATTCCCGTTCAGATACATACTCACTATACATCGGGACTTGCATCAATGTGTCTGCTCAAGGGCATTGAAGCAGGTGCGGACAGGATCGACACAGCAATGTCACCGCTTGCAAACGGTACATCCCATGCACCGACAGAATCTATGGTAGCAGCATTGCAGGGAACGGAATATGACACAGGCATAGACCTTGTAAAGCTTTCGGAAATAAGAGAGTATTTTATGAAGCTCCGTGAAAAGTATATAAAAAGCGGTTTGCTTGATCCGAAAATGCTTGCAACAGATGCAAAGGCACTTATATATCAGGTTCCCGGAGGAATGCTGTCCAATCTTCTCAAGCAGCTCAAGGATGCAGGAAAGAGCGATAAATTGACAGAGGTTCTTGAGGAAGTGCCGAGAGTCCGCAAGGATGCAGGCTATCCTCCGCTTGTAACGCCAACATCACAGATTGTCGGAACACAGGCTGTATTTAATGTTATCCTCGGCGAGCGTTATAAGATGTGCAACGGACAGTTCAAAGACCTTGTTGCCGGAAAATATGGTACAACGCCTGTACCGATAGACCCTGAATTTAGAAAAAAGATAATAGGTGATCAGAAGCCTGTTGAATGTCGTCCCGCTGATCTGATCGAGCCTGAACTTGAGAAGCTCCGTGCAGAGATACCTCAATGGATAGAGCAGGAGGAGGATGTTCTGACCTATGCACAGTTCCCGGAGGTTGCCCCGAAATTCTTCAAGGCAAGACGTGACAAAAAGGTTGGCATAAATCCTGATGCCGACATCAAAAATAAGATACATCCCGTATAATTCAATCAGCAATGTGCAATGAAATAAACTACCGCCCTGAATTTTATGTCAGAGCGGTAGTTTATTTTTTACGTTCTTATTCTTATGGAATTGATAACAGGCTGTTTTTCTTTTGGTATAGTACCGTTGTCATCTGTGGGTTCGGCTTCCTCGCATATCTTATCGACTACCGACATACCGTCTGTGACATAGCCGAAACAAGCATACTGTCCGTCAAGGTGAGGAGAGGTCTTGTGTACGATAAAGAACTGTGAGCTTGCACTGTCCATTGAAAGAGATGTTCTCGCCATTGATATGGCACCTCTTGTATGAAGCAGGTTATTTTCTACACCGTTTGCGGAAAATTCGCCCTTTATTGTCTGTGCAATATTTTCTTTGTCTGTTCCTTCGGCATTTCCGCCCTGCATCATAAAGCCTTCCATTATCCTGTGGAATGTAAGACCGTCATAAAATCCCATATTGGCAAGAGCAACGAAATTTGCACAGGATATAGGGGCGGCTTTTTGATCGAGCTTTACTATTATTTTGCCATAGTCCTTGATGTCTATGTCGGCAAAGTATACTGTGTTTTCATCAAGCTCAACCAATTCATATTTGTCTTTCAAAGGTGTGTCGGCGGTACTTTCGACACTCGCTGAAGATGATTCGGTTTTGCCGCTGTCGTTGCAGCCCGTCAATAAAGTTCCTGTCAAAACGCTTGCAAGAACAGCTAATGTGATGATTTTTACAAAGCCTTTTTTCATTATATCATATTCCTTTCAAAAAATATTTACCCGTATATGATACCACAAAAACAGAGGCTATGCAAATATTTTTTATCTGCATAGCCTGAAATATTATTCACCGTAAACTATCAATTTTGTAACGCCTTTTCCGTTAAGATATACAGTTACATCTCCGCCCGCCGTATCAGAATCAAAGAAATGCACTTTCCACATATCCTCCGTTTCATCATAGAAAACCTGTGTCATGCCGTATTCGCCCTGTATTTCGACTTTTGCCCTTGCAACTGCATCTGTCATTTCAATTTCATTTGTGTTTACAAAGCCGTCTGTTTTACCGTTGTATTCCTTTTCATCCTTGAAAGAGAATTTTCCGACAGTGATATTTCCGGGCAAGGTTTTGTTTTTGGATTGTTTTATGTAGCTTATATTGTATTTGTCGAGGTCGGATAATGTTATTTTTCCGTTTTTGAGTGCTGATGAAACAGTTTCGGTTGAGCCGTCTGTATATTTTACGATAACGTATTCACTTTTGATACTGCCGTAGAAATATTCGTTTTCGTCATCTTCATAGAATTTTTCAAGAGCTGTATCCGTTGAGAGCTGTTCGGTAACAGTTCTGTCGATTATTTCGGATACCTTTACTTCCGTGTCATCAACAACGGGAACTGACACAGTGCCTTGCTTGTATTCGTTGATGGTGCGGATGATTATGTCATAGAGCTTTTCAACCTTGTATTCGCCTATGATGGGTTCGAGATGAGATGAGCCTATTCCTGAATCATCAGTCAGGAAAATGTATGTACCGCCTGTCATAATAGCCGCACATCTTCCGAAAAGTTCTGTATCCCTGTCACTGTTTGATGAAACAACGGGGATTATCCTTATACCTTTTTCAGCAGCTTTTTCAATTGCACTTTGAAGTACCTGTGACTTGTTGTCATGGGGAGGTGCATCGAATATCATGAACATCAGCTTGACGCTTTCATCGGTCCAGCCGCCGTCATTTATGGTTTCATCAAGGACTTCGGCAACAGCTTCGGGAAGATCGCCGCCGCCTGCTGCATATTCACTGTTGAGCTTTTTGTTTATTTCTTCGATATTGCTTGAGAAAGGATAGCGTTTTGTTGTGTAGTCATCATATTCGTCACGGTAGAAGTTTATTGAAAATTTTGTATTGTCAGTGCCGATATCATTTGCGATAGCTGTAAATTCGCTTTGCAGGAACATGAGTTCATCACCCATTGAGCCTGTAGTGTCAACGACAAACATGATCTCTGTTTTCTCGTAATTTTTGCCTTCACCGTCAAATATTACGGTAATATCATTATTTTGCACCTTGATATTTGTCTGTTCATCATTTGCATTATTTTTAGCTGTAACGGATTGTTTTTGAGTTTTGCCCTGACTTTCTGCCTCAAGACTCGATATCCTGTCACTGTTGAACAGATATGCAACACCTTTTTTATCTGTAACGGCACTCCATACGATATTGCCTTTGTCATCAAAGCCTTTAACGGCTGCATTGACAATGGGGGCATTATTTTTGTCCTTTACTGTTATAGCGGAACGCATGGTTGGTTCAAGTCCGTACTGATGTGGAATGGTTATCTTGTCATTGTTGACGAGATTGCTGAAGAACCCCCAATTTTCATTGTCATTCCATACACCTGCGGTAAGCAAGCCGGGCTGTGGCTCGACCTGCGGATATTCATAGTCATAAAATTCACCGTCAATTACGCCATAAACATCTTCATAACCCGGTGCAGGTGCAGTGTCTGCTATTGCTGCCCCATCTGCTTCTGCTGCAAATTCTATATCATTTTTTATACCCTCGATAGATTTTGCACTGTCAGCGGTAGCACCAAAAAAAGCATCATAAGTACCTGAAAAACCATCACGCTCGTTTTCGGGTCTTTTTACGGCATTGATTTTCGGTATCAATTCACCGCTTGTATCACTTTCACTATTTTCGGGAACGCTTGTTTGTGCAGTCGGTTCAGTGGACACTGTAAACATTTGTTCACTGTTGTTGCATCCTGCTGCTGTCACTGTCATTATAAGGGCTGCCATTAAACATATAAATTTTTTAGATTTCATATTGAAAACCTCCTTTTGTCTATAAAGTACCGTTAAGAATTTATTTGTTACACGATTTTTTAAAAAAATTTGGAAAAATAAAAAAACTGCCCGAACTTTTTCGGATAAGTTCGGACAGTGGATTTTTTGAAAAAAAGAATCATTTATTTTTTCTTGAAGATCTTTGCAAGGATAACAGCAGTACCTGCAACGGCTGTAACTGCTATAGCAGCCTTGATGATTTTTTTAGCGGTAGAATAGCAGCGGCAGCATTCATCATCTTCATCGTCATCCTCATAATCGAAGTCACATTCCTCGAAGTCTTCACATTCTGAACATTCTTCTTTTTCTTCGGCAGCTTCTTCAGCGGGCTTTTCATCTTTAGCTTCTTCAG
>CACXGJ010000163.1 GCA_902767125.1 uncultured Ruminococcus sp.
ACTGACACAGGATAAAACAGCTATAGTTGAGCGTGAAGGATATGACTGGGAGGAACACGCAAGACAGGCATTTTTTGCAGGTGCAAGGGCTTTGGCAGTCATTGACAGCGGTGGTTTTCAGGATAATGCATATAATAATATAAGCACTATTGAAAAAGAATATATCCCGATCATATTTTTGGATGACCGCTATACAGGATATTTTGAAGAAAATCCCGAAGGAGTGCTTGATATAGGTGAGGAGGCTGTCCTTATCGACAGTGATAATGGGAATACCATGTCTGTCTACTCATCATGGGGGATAACTGATGATCTGAAATTAAAGCCTGAAATAACAACTGTCGGAGAGAATGTCCTTTCGGCAGAGTCTGAAGGTGAATACAAATATATGTCAGGAACATCCGTTTCGGCAGCTCTCGTATCGGGTGCTTATGCAGTTGTGAGACAGTATCTTTCAGAGTTTGAATGGTTTGTTGATATGTCTCCCGAAGAACAGTCCGAAACGATAGTATCGGTCATAATGAGCAATGCCGAGCCTGTCAAGGAATACTCCTATGAGGATGATGAGCTTTTATATATATCTCCAAGAAAACAGGGGGCAGGCAGAGTTGATATTGAAAGTGTGACAGTTTCGGGAGCATACCTTGAAGTGACCGACTCATCAACACCTGCCGCAAATATCGGCGACAGCATGACGGGAAAATATGGTTTTTCCTTCAAAATAAAAAATACTTCATCACAACGGCAGACCTTTTCGGCAAATTATTTTATTCAAACGGACAGACCTGAAATATCTGACGATAAAATTATCAATACTCTTGAGCCGTATTCACTCAAGAATATCGCAACGGTGCGGCTGACAAGCAACGGTGAAGAATTTGAGGAGATAACGGCAGAGCCATTCGGAGAATGTGAGATAAATGTTGAAATAGAGCTTGAACAGGCAGAGGAATTTATGAAGGCATATTTCCCGAACGGTTTTTATATAGACGGTTTCATTGTTTTGGAAAATGATGCAGGTCGTACACTGAATCTTCCGTTCATGGGATTCTTCGGAGAATGGGGAAATATCAATCCTTTTTATTCCTTTGATAAAAATAATGCTCCATACTTTGAGGCAGCAGACTATAATGCTGTTGCAGAGCCTGTACATTTGGGCAAAAATTTATCCGTTTCAAAAAATACTGTCGGGAATTATTATTCTGTTTCAAATCTCAAAAACGCATATATCATTCCTGATATGCGTATCATTCGTGATTGCTTTGATTTTACCGTGACAGTTTACGATAAAAACAAGAAGCTGCTTTTCAGCAAGAATTACGGTCATATAATAAAGGATAAGACCATATATGAACAGATAGCTTCGGACAGTCGTGAAATTGCCGAATTTTTTTCCAATCTCGCTGACGGGGAATATATATACACTGTTTCGGCACGGACTATGACTTCAGACGGTACTGTTTCCCAAAACACATACAGTGCAGAGCATGAGTTTTCCGTTGATTCACAAAAGCCTCAAATCGTTTCGGCAAAAACATATCAGTCGGATGAAAATATATATCTTTCCGTTACGGCAAAGGATAATGTATCTGTGGAGGGATTTGAATTTTATACAGCCGCCTATAATAATAAAACCAAAAAATATGATTATGCCGATAAGCTCGATGATCTTATCAGCAACGGCTTCATATCACCTGATGCGTGCTTTGCGGAGGAAAATATCCAAGAGTCTGACGGTTCGGTCTCATATATTTATAATATAACCTCATTGTACAGTGAACTCACCAAGCTGCAGTTCATGACACGTACAAGCATATCACCCTTTTCTGCACTTAAGATCGCATACAGGGCTTATGACGGGGCGTATAATTTTACGGAAATAAAAATAGCAGATGCTGTTGCATATAAGAAGGCTGTCTTTGAACTCAAGGATCAGAATAAAAAGCCTGTCAAGGATGTTGAGATATCATTGGGCAACAGAACAGCATTTTCCGATGAAAAAGGGATGGTCGTATTTGACGGTCTTCTTCCGGATGTTTATTTGGCTGAAATATTATCCGTACCCGAAAATTATTCTGTGACGGAAAAATATTTTGTGATAAACATATCCTATGATGACAATGTACAGGAAATAAGCTTTGATTTCAGCGGAGAATATCCCGAAACTCCACAGGAAAGCAGTGAGCCATCGCTCGATGTCTCCGAGCTTCAACAAGATATGACCGACAATCAAAACAGTGAAATTGATTCGTCTTATGCAGTATTATTTGTCGGAATACTTCTTCTTGTAAGTGCAGTTTCACTTGTGGTGAGCCGTAAGCGAAGAAATTAAAAAAACTTGTCAAAATAGCTTGTTTTTTGATAAGTTTTTATATATAATTGAAACGATAATGTTTTTCATTCAAAAAGAACGGAGGCTGTTATAAAAATGATATATGTATTTTTGGCAAACGGTTTTGAGGAGATCGAGGCACTTACTCCTGTCGATATCCTCAAAAGAGGCGGTGTTCAGGTCACAACAGTAGGCGTTGGCGGAAAAGAAATAAAGGGTTCTCATAATATTACCGTTACGGCTGATATATCGGATTCGGAATTTCATCTGCTCAATGATGTTGAAGGCATAGTTCTTCCCGGAGGTATGCCCGGCACAAGAAATCTTGAAAAATGCAATAAGGTGATAAAGGCTGTCAGCTACTGCTTTGAAAGAGGTCTGCTCATCGGTGCGATATGTGCGGCTCCTTCGATACTCGGACATATGGGTATCCTTAAGGATAAAAAAGCTACAGCATTTCCCGGTTTTGAACGTGACCTGTTCGATGCAAAACTCGACAGTGAATATGTATCGTGTGACGGCAATATAATCACAGCAAGAGGAATGGGGGTATCAACTGAATTTGCCCTTGCTCTGCTGGCTTTCCTGAAAGGTCGGGAAGTGTCCGATGACGTGAAAAAGTCTATTCAGTGCAGACCATGAGAAACAGCATAAAATATACAAAGGATGAATTGAGAAAAAAATATAAGATGCTGCGTGTAAATATGTCGGAGGACGAAAGGTCGGCGTATGACAGGAAAATTGCCGAAAATCTGACGAGCCTTTATCAGTATAAAAACGCAAGAACAATACTTACTTATATCTCAATTGGTATTGAAGTCGATACAAGGCTGTTTATAAAAAAGGCTCTTGATGACGGAAAATATGTTGCTGTACCTAAATGTACGGATGACTGCGGGCTGGATTTTTATTTTATAAATTCGACTGATGATCTTGAGACAGGCTCCTTCGGTCTTTTTGAACCAAACACCGACAGATGCAGAAAGGTCAAGAATTATAAGGACTGTCTGTGTATAGTACCCGGAATGTCATTTGACGTGAGCGGGTACAGGATCGGCTACGGAAAGGGATATTATGACCGCTTTTTGTCTGAATTTACGGGAGCAACAGTAGGGCTTTGCTACAGTAACTGCGTCAGGTGGAAATTGCCCAGGGGCTTTTATGACAGGTCTGTTGATATTGTTGTCACGGACAGGTATTTCAGGAAATGCAGTTCACGATATAACAACAAGGAGTGAAGGTTTTGAACGACGAACTTCAAAAGAAAAGACAGGAAAAAATTGCGAATTTCAAGATAAATTTCAATCAGGCTGAATCGTATGACGGCAATATAACCGAGGATATAAAAAGTTCATCAAATGTCTCGGAAAAGGATGTTGCAGTTTTCGTTGATGACTTTGAGGTGAATGACAATACTGACATATCGAGCGGTGAAGCATATTCAGGTCCCATATACACTGCCGACAGGAAAATGCGAAGAAAAAAACGCTCCCTTGCCCGAAAAAGAAGAAGATCAAAGGCAAAACACAATATCATAGTATTCAGAGTAGTATGGCTCACAATGGTGATACTTGTTTCGATACTGCTCGGAGAATATATCATGGTCGGTGTAAATGATCTGCTTGCAGTCGGCAGAGAAGAAGATAAAAAGGTTTCGGTTACAATCCCCGGCGGTGCCGACATTGATCAGATAACCGATATACTTTATGAAAACGGTATCATAAAGAATCAGGTATTTTTCAAGATGTATGCCACCGTTACCAAAAAAACAACAGGCTTTACCCAAGGAACCTTTGAGATCGCTACCAACAAGGACTATCAGGCACTTATAAATTATCTTCAGTCTGACATGAACAGAACCGATATCGTTACCATACGTTTCACCGAAGGCATGAATATAGTAGACTATGCAAATCTCCTTGAAAAGAATAAGGTATGCAATTCGCAGGATTTTCTTGATGTCTGCAATTCCGGTCAGTTTGATGAGGACTATGAATTTATCAAAAACATAAAAAATTCAAAGGATCGCTATTACAAGCTCGAGGGCTATCTTTTCCCCGATACCTATGATTTTTATGTTAATGAAGACCTTGATACCGTCGTAAGAAAATTCCTCGCAAACTACCGCAGAAAGATATATCAGACAAAGACACGTGTATCAGGCTTTGAAAAGAAGGTTACAATAGAACAGCGTGCCGAAAGCATCGGAATGACAATGGAGGATGTACTTACACTTGCATCGCTCATTCAGGCAGAGGCGGCTGATGAAAAGGATATGTATATGATATCATCCGTAATGCATAACCGTCTTTCCACTCTCGATAATGACGGTGTGAGCTGGTATGGTGAGGCAGGTCTTAATTTCCTCCAGCTTGACTCGACCTTGTTCTATCCGTATTCGACTCAAGCTGATGTGCCTGTATCAATAAGAAATACGTATGTCAGCAAATACAGCACCTATGACTATGAGGGCTTGCCCGCAGGTCCTATATGCAATCCGGGAATTGCAGCCATTGAGGCGGCAGTATCACCCAATGATACAAATTATTTCTACTTCTGTCATAAGTCTGCAACAGATGATGAGGATGCTGTGGCTTATTATGCTTCAACCATGAATGAACACATCAACAATCAGTACCTTGCAGGACTTCTCACGGAATAAATCTTATATCACAAGAGAGTGAAGATATTTTGTCTTCACTCTTTTTTACAGAATAATTCTCTTGTCACTTGTAAATTCCAAAAAATAAGTATATAATTAAGAGCGTACAAGGAGGTGTTTTTTTATGGAAGATATGATCGCCAGGATCGTGGAAATGGACAAAAAAGCCCGTGAACTCAACGAAAAAGCCCGTAAAACAAAGATAGACTATGAACACCAGGTCGTTGCCAAGAAAGAAACGATCAAAAATGATTATCTTGAAAGAGCCAAAAAGCGTATTGCGATAAATCAGCAGACAGCCCAAAAGCGTGCGGATGAAAAGCTCGCCGTAATCACTGCCGAAAATCAGGCTGTTTCCAAAAGGCTTGAGGAACAGTATTCGCATAACGGTGATAAATGGGTAGATGAGATAGTATCAAGAGTTATCCAAGATATATGAAAAAAATTGTATTTTATACTGACTTGAAAGGGGGGATATTCGGATGTCCTCACAGTCGTCAAATGCCATCCTCGCAAAAGCCCGTGCAATGTACGGAAAGTGCCTCAAGGACAGCGATTATCATAATCTTGCGGAATGCAGGAGCGTTTCGGAGATAGCCGCGTACCTGAAGCAGCGTACCAATTATTCGTCAGTCATGAGCGGTCTCAATGAAACAGAAATACATCGTGGTCAGCTTGAGCCTGTCCTGCGTCAGAATATCTATTTTGATGTATTTGCTCTTTCAAGATATGCACTTGAGGATACCCTTGCATTTTCGGATTTTATCATATCAAAAACGGAGATCGAACAGATAATACGCTGTCTGATGCTTGTGAATATAGGCAAGCCGGAGGAATATGTATATTCCATGCCGTTATCCTTCGACAGATTCTCGAAGATAAGCTTCAAAGCCCTTGCCTCTGTACGTTCCTATGATGATATGCTGAATGCCCTGAAGGGTACATGGTATTATTCGCCG
>CACXGJ010000164.1 GCA_902767125.1 uncultured Ruminococcus sp.
ATTCCTCCTGCTATCAGCAGCTTTGTACCGAAATCGGAATCCATATACCATTGTTCTGTTTCGAGAAACCATTGGCTGAATTTTTCAAATTCGGGTGGTGGGGAGCTTTCGGAAAAAAACCATGCCAAAATGTTCATAAGCCATCCCGCCCCGAAAATACTCAAGCCCACAGTCAGGGTGTACCATAATATACCGAGCATAAAAAACTATCCTTTATTATTTATTTCATAAAAATTATATCTCCCTGACAAGAATAAGTCAAGCGTAAAAATATTTGAAAAATATATTTAATGTTTTATATTATTGTGGTATAATAAAAATGATTATCAAAATACAGAAAATATGGAGATGTGATTTTTGATGTATGAATTTACAAGAAAAACTATATGTGATGGGGTTTCTTTCGGGAGTATAAAAGACAGCAGATTCAAAAGAAGCAGGATAAATGCTACTCTTGTAATGCCATTGGATAAAAAAACGGCAGCGGCAAATGCACTGCTTTCGTGTGTCCTGACACGCTCGTGCAAAAAGTATCCCGACTTTACTTCCCTTAACAGAAAGCTGGATGAATTGTACGGTGCAGCATTATATCCGTCAGTTCAGAGATTCGGAGATTTTCAGACGGTGACGATAAGTGTATCGGGACTTGATGACAGATATGCACTTAACGGTGAATCAATATCCTCGGAGATAACCGACCTGCTTTGTTCGATAATCTTCGAGCCGAATATAGTGGACAACTGCTTTGTAAATGATGATGTCGAACAGGAAAGAAGGCAGCTTATCGAAAATATAGATGCCGAATTTAATGACAAGAGGACCTATGCCATAAACAGATGTATCGAGAATATGTGCAGGGATGAGCTTTTTGCAATAGGAAAATACGGCAGCCGTGAGGATGTTGTGTCACTGAATCAGGAAAATATCTATAAAGCATGGAAAAATCTCCTTGACAATTCGAGAGTGGAGCTTTATATGCTCGGAAACAATGCTCCCGACAAGACCTTTGACGAGTTTACAAAGTACTTCGGAGGAAAATCAAGAAAGATCACAGGTACAACAAAGGTAATCTCCGAAGTCGCACAGGTCAAGCGTATCATAGAAACAGAAGAAATAGTACAGTCAAAATTGGTCATGGGATTCAGAAGTGCAGCTCCCTCGGATATAAGAGGAAGAATAGCCAATTCTCTCATGTCGGCGATATTGGGTGGTTCACCGACCTCAAAGCTGTTCATGAATGTAAGAGAAAAGCAAAGCCTTTGCTATTATTGTGCGAGCCGTGTCGATAATCAGAAAGGAATAATGCTGATAGACAGCGGTGTTGAAACAAAGAATATAGACAAGGCGGAAAGTGCGATAACAGAACAGCTCAATTCACTTATGCGTGGTAATATTACGGATGAAGAATTTGATTCGGCAAAAAAGGTACTCAAAAATGTATATATATCTACCCTTGACAATCTCGGTGCGATGCAGTCATGGTATATATCGGGTGTATTGGGTTCATGTCTGACAGCACCCATTGAAGAAGCTGAAATAGTCGATAAGATCACAAAGGACGAGATCATCGAATATGCGAATGCACTTAAGCCGGATACAGTATTTTCACTTATAGGAAATTGATTTTTTGCGGGAAAGGGAGAATAAATTTTATGAATTTTGAATTGATAGAAAACGAGCGTATCGGAGAAAAATATTACAGGCTTCATCACAGATCGGGTTTGACGATAATAGTGTATCCGAAGGAGGGATTTAATTCGACATATGCCCTGATAGGAACAAATTTCGGCTCTTTGAATAATCATTTCATTGCAAACGGCAGGGAAATCACGGTACCTGACGGAACAGCACATTATCTTGAACACAAGCTTTTTGAAAGTGAAGAAGGAGATGCTTTCACACAGTATGCAAAAACAGGTGCTTTGGCAAATGCCTATACATCCTTTGAAAAGACCTGCTATCTTTTTTCGTGTACGGAAAGATTCGGGGAATCTCTTGAAATACTCATTGACTTGATACAGTCACCGTATTTTACTCCCGAAACTGTCGCAAAGGAGCAGGGTATAATCGGTCAGGAAATAAAAATGTATGATGACAGTGCGGATTGGCGTGTGATGATGAATCTTCATCAGGCAATGTATCACAATCATCCGATAAATATCGACATAGCAGGAACAGTTGAAACTATTGCGGGGATAACTCCCGAAATACTCTATGACTGCTATAACAGCTACTATAATCTTAATAATATGGTAATGTGCATAGCAGGAAATGTATCTCCCGATGAGGTTCTTGAAATTGCCGACAGAAAATTGAAGGACAGTTCAGCCTTCAATACCGAAAGCATATTTCCCGAAGAACCCTATGAGGTGAAGTCAAATTATACGGAACAGCGTCTGCCTGTTGCAGTACCGATGTTTTGTCTCGGTTTCAAGGAAAAAGCCGATAACAAACAGCCTGTCAGCATAAAGGAAGGCATTTGTACGGATATTCTTTTAGAAGCATTTGCAAATGAAAGTTCATCCCTGTACAGAAAGCTTTTGGATAAAAAACTGATAAATTCCACCTTTGATGCAAATTATTTGGGAGGCTTGGGCTATCGGGCAGTCGTATTTGAAGGGGAAACATATTCGCCTTCGGAGGTAGCCGAATATATTCGGGATGAGGTCATAAAGCTCAAGGAAAACGGCATTTCACAGGAGGACTTTGAAATAGCAAAGCGTTCCCTGTACGGCAGGACAGTATCAATCTTTGACAGTCCGTCGGCAATAGCCTCAAATGTCATCAGCCTTGAATTTTTGGGAAACACGGTCTTTGACCTTCTTGAAGAAACAGCGAATGTTACTCTTGAAGATGTCAACGAAAGGCTGAAAGATCAGCTTGATCCCGATAATTATTCCCTTTCGGTTATAAAAGGTATAGATGACTGATTTTGAGGAGGAATTTTCTTGTATCATGTGCAGTTTCCCGGATTGGGAATAAGCATTGATTTAGATCGTGTCGCAATTTCGATAGGCGGATTTGACATATACTGGTACGGTATCATAATCGGAATTGGAGTTTTGCTTGCTCTTGTTTTCGCATTCAAAAATGTAAAACATTTCGGGATAAACTCGGATGCTTTTACAGACTGCGTTATATTCGGCTTTATATCAGGAATAATCGGAGCAAGACTGTATTATATTATTTTTAAATGGGATGAGTATTCCCATGACCTGATAAGTATTTTCGACATACACAGCGGAGGACTTGCAATATACGGCGGTATCATAGGCGGACTTCTTGCAGGAGTAATCACGGCAAAAATAAAAAAAGTTCCCATACCTGCCGCCCTTGATATAGCTGTCATGGGATTTCTCATAGGTCAGGGTATCGGCAGATGGGGGAATTTCATAAATCAGGAGGCTTTCGGCACCGAAACAGACCTGCCTTGGCGAATGGTGAGTGAAAATACAAACGGTGTCGGTGTACACCCATGTTTTTTATATGAATCAATATGGTGCTTATTGGGCTTTGTTTTACTGTATGTTTTCAGCAGAAAATACCGCAAGTATGACGGACAGATATTTTTATTGTATCTTGTCTGGTACGGCTTTGAAAGAATGATAGTCGAGGGACTCCGCACAGACAGTCTGTATATATTTGATTTGAGAGTGTCACAGATACTTGCGGGAATTACAGTAATAGTCGGAACAGTGCTTTTGATAGTG
>CACXGJ010000165.1 GCA_902767125.1 uncultured Ruminococcus sp.
GAGATTTTTATAATTTATAAAAAAGCTCTTTAAAATTCAATAAAAATATTGTATAATGTTAATTGGAATTTTGTTGACTTTTAAAAAATATTTGGAGGTGTATCATCTATGGAAACAAAATTTTCAGTAAGCCTCGACAAGATCATATCCGATCTTGAACTTGATGTAGCATATATGCCCACTGAACCGGAAAAAATATCTGTTTCATCTAAAGATATAACCCGTCCCGGTCTGGAACTTACAGGATATCTTGATTTTTTCGACAACTCAAGAATTATACTGTTCGGTAACACCGAAAATAGTTATCTTAACAAGTTCAGTTCCGAGCAAAGAACCTATGTTATAGAAAGAATTTTTGCTCTTCAACCACCGGCAATTATTATAACAAGAGGCATTATTCCTTATAGTGAATTGATGTCAGCAGCAGACAAATATAAAATACCTGTTTTGCGTTCTGCGGAAGCCACATCAACTTTGTCTGCATCTCTTGTATCTCTTTTAAATTCCGAACTTGCTCCACGTGTAACACGTCATGGTGTTCTTGTTGAAGTATATGGTGAAGGTCTGCTTATTGTGGGTGACAGCGGTGTAGGTAAAAGTGAAACTGCCATTGAACTTATAAAAAGAGGTCACAGACTCATAGCTGATGATGCTGTCGAGATCAGAAGGATATCTAACAAACAACTCATCGGTTCAGCTCCCGAAAACATCCGTCATTTTATTGAATTGCGTGGCATAGGTATTATAAATGCAAGAAGACTTTTCGGTATGGGATCAGTAAAGCTTAGCGAAAAAATTGATATGGTCATAAACCTTGAACTATGGGATAACAAAAAAGTTTATGATCGTATGGGAATGAGCAGTGAAAAGACTGAAATACTCGGAAATGAAGTTCCTATTGTAACTATACCGGTAAAACCCGGTCGAAATCTTGCAGTAATTATTGAAGTTGCTGCTATGAACAATCGTCAGCGTAAAATGGGATATAATGCTGCTCGAGAGCTTTTCCAAATGCTTGGTCTTGAATATCCTGAAGAAGACGGCGGACAACAAAATATTTCATTCTAAAAAATTATTTGATCAGGAGTTTTTTATGATAAACGAAATTTTCTTAAACTTACTCAAACAGCAAAACATTGATTTGCTGTTAAATGAACCTATGAGCAAACATACCACTTTCCATATAGGCGGAAATGCCGACTGCTTTTGTGAACTGAAAGATTCACGTTCTTTGAAAAATATAATACTTATATGCAAGGAATATTCTGTTCCTTATTTCATAATAGGTTTAGGATCCAATCTTCTTGTTTCAGATAACGGCATACGTGGTTTGGTAATAAAACTTAGTGGTGAGTTCAATTCCATCACCTTACTTGATGATAATACAATACGCTGTGGTGCAGGTGTATCTCTTGCCGGACTTTGTGTATTTGCAAGAAAAATGTCCTTAAGCGGTCTTGAATTTGCATGGGGCATTCCTGGATCAGTTGGTGGGGCAGTTTATATGAATGCCGGGGCATATAACGGTGAAATAAAAAACGTTGTTACTTCTGTAAGATATATAGATAATCAGGGAAATAAAAAAAGCTACCCAAAAGATGAGTTGGATTTCAGCTATCGTCACAGTGTATTCACTGACACTGACAATATTATAACAGATGTAACTTTCAAACTTGTTCCGAAGCCACAGGAGATCATAATTGATCGTATGCAAGAACTTATGAACAGAAGAAAAGCTAAACAGCCTATCAATCATCCAAGTGCCGGAAGTATATTTAAAAGACCGGGTGAAAATATCTATGCCGCTGCCCTTATAGAAGAATGTGGATTGAAGGGCTTTTCAATAGGAGGTGCAGAGGTCAGTACAAAACATTCCGGATTCATTGTAAATGACCACAATGCTACTGCCCAGGATGTCAAAAAGCTTATCAAACATATACAAGATGTTGTTTTTGAACAAAAAGGTATAAAGCTTTGCTGCGAAGTAAAATTTGTAGGATGATTTGATTTTTATACAAGGATCTGATATATTTATGGAATTTATTATAATAACGGGTTTATCCGGTGCCGGAAAATCTGTTGCAATGAAAAATATGGAGGATATGGGATATTATTGTGTTGACAATATACCTCCAATGCTTTTATCAATTTTCTATGAACTTTGTGAAAAGTCCTCTGACAGTAAAATTAAAAAGGTTGCAGTTGTTACGGATATAAGAGCCGGTGATGCGTTTGAAGAACTTTTTGATGCTACTGACAAGATGACCGAAGACAAAAAATTGTATAAAATACTCTTTCTTGATGCAAATGATGATATTCTTTTACGACGCTTTCGTGAAACACGAAGAAAACATCCTCTTGCGGATATATGCAATGGCTCAACACAAAAAGCCGTAAAGCTTGAAAGAGAACTTCTTATGCGTGTCAAAGCCCGTGCTGACTATGTTGTAGATACTTCAACTCTCTCCCCCTCACAGCTCAAGGAACGCATTTCTTTGCTTTTCTCTGGCAGCATTTCTTCCGGAATGACCGTTACTTGTATGTCATTCGGATTTAAACACGGACTTCCTGCCGAAGCGGATTTAGTCTTTGATGTAAGATGTCTTCCTAATCCTTTCTATATACCAGAACTTAAGAACCATACAGGTCTTGAAGCATGTGTTTTTGACTATGTAATGCAGTTTGAGCAATCAAAAGAATTTGCCAAACGTATGTTCTCACTTGTCGATTATGCACTGCCGTTGTATCTTTCGGAAGGCAAAAGTCAACTTGTTATTGCAATAGGATGTACAGGTGGAAAACATCGTTCTGTGACTATGACAAGAGTTATTTACCAACATATTCTTGAAACGGGTCAGCGTGTAACAATATATCACCGGGACGTGAGTAAGGTGGGGAAATAATGTCTTTTTCAAAAGAAACAAAGAGCGAGCTTTGTAATGCCAATATCTTTAAAAAAGAACAAAAGATTGCACAGGTTTATGGTATGGTTCTGTTTTCAAAGATGTTCTCAAATAACAATATATCCTTTTCAACCGAAAGCCGTCCTGTAGCTGTTCTCTACGCTCAAGAACTTTCTTCTCTCACAAATACCATAGTTGATCTGAATGTTAAACTTACACGAAGATGTGGCGAGACAGCTTTTTATATACTTTCAGTACCGGACACAAATGACTGTTCAAAAATCTTCGACTTTTTCGGTCATTCAAAAAATCAGATAAATCTTCGTATAAATCGTGCCAATATAGATGATGACGAATGTATCAAGTATTTTTTAAGAGGAGTTTTTTTAGTGTGTGGAAATGTTACCTCCCCTACCAAAGAATATCACCTTGAGTTTGTGGTACCTCATAAGAAACTTGCCTACGATCTTGAAACTATAATATCCGAAATAAGGGAAATTGACATTCATCCTAAAACTGTACAACGTAAAGGAAGCTATGTTGTATATATAAAAGGCTGTGAAAACGTCACGGATATGATAACATATATCGGAGGACAAATGTCTGCTATAGAAGTTATCCAAAATAACATATATAAATCCGTCAGGAACAATGTTAATCGTAAGACAAATTCTGAAACTGCCAACCTAAAAAGAACAGCTCTTGCTTCAGCTAAACAGCTTGAAGCGATAAATATAATAGAATCCCAAAAAGGTCTTGGATATTTACCCGAAGAATTGAGAGAGATTGCTCAAATCAGGCTTGAATATCCCGAATACAATCTTCGTGAGATTGGTGCAGCACTGCAAGTACCTATTAGTCGTTCAGGCGTAAATCATCGGATACAGCGTATACTTAAAATAGCTGATGAACTTTCCGAACAATAATAACAATAATATTGTAAAACCGATTTGTCATAAAACTAAAAACACCGTGAGCCATAAGGTTGATTCATGGCTCACGGTGTTTTAATGATGGTCACTGATCTTTTTTGTCTGCGTTGAAAACAAATTCGTTAAGGGCTTTTATCTCTTCATCCATATTGCTTATCATCAATACTTGAGCACCATTTATTACTTCGTTTGTATAATTGAATGATTGCGGTATTCTAAAATCCATTTTATCATATCTCAAATAACTTATTAATCCGAAGCTCAATCTCAACGTATTTCCAAGATTCATATTTGTTTTTATCATTGGAGCTACTTCATATATAGTTTTTATAAGATCAATGGGGTTCGATTCCTGAAGCTTCAACATTACTGTATTTATTACATTTCGCTGTCTTGACGTTCTCATAAAATCATCACCCTCGAAATGCATATCTTCATCTCCTCGGTTTCTTGAATGCCATAATGCTTGTCTTCCATTAAGATGTACTATGGCAACCTTTTCGTCGTCTTTTTCATAAAAATTATAATCTTCTTTTTTTAATTCGTTTTCGTCTTCGACCTGCTTATTTTTATGGCTCTGCCAATTTATATATTCTATCTCTGCCTCCGAAAGCTCAATATCTATACCTCCGAGTCCGTCTATAATAGATTCAAAGCTTGCAAAATCGACTGTTATATAACTATCTATTCTTATATGAAAATTATATTCTATCGTTTCAACGGCAAGCTTGGCACCACCTATTGCAAATGCAGCATTTAGTTTTTCCTCACCATTATCAACAATAGGCAGATAAAGGTCTCTCAAAAACGATGTCTGCTTTATAAGCTTATGCTTTTTATCTATTGAGATCAATATCATTGAATCTGAACGTCCGTTTTCATCCTTGGGATGATTATCTGTACCGAATATCAATATATTTTGAACATCAGGATCATTTCTCAATTCTCCTACCATGCCAACTATCATTTCTTCATCAGGATTCTCTCTTGTATAATCTACCCTCGATATCAAAAAAAGTAAGCCTCCCAAAGAAACAAATATGGCAATGATAACAAGCCAGATTAAAAACTTCAGAAAACCATATTTCTTTTTCTTGTCATCAACCTCGACAGGTATAAATTTTGGTTTCTGTTCAGACGTTTTTTCGGGTTCCGGAGGTTTTTCAGGAGGCTTTTTCTTTTTTTCAGGCGGTATAGGATTGGGATTTTTTTTATTTACAGGGTGTGATTTAAAAAATACCTCCTGAAAATTATATCCGTCCCCATAATCTTTTCTATTCCTCACTTTACCTTCCTCCTTTTAATTTGAAATGGTTTTATTTTTTATCAGC
>CACXGJ010000166.1 GCA_902767125.1 uncultured Ruminococcus sp.
CTATGACCCTCTGCTTGTAAGGCAGATGCTCTCCCAGCTGAGCTATACCCCCACATCAACCGAATCACTTTAATTTCTTATGTGTTTCAGCGACGGTTATTATAATACCACATACTCTAAAAAATGTCAAGTGTTTTTTTAATTTTTTTTTAATTTTTTTAATTACATTATATTATATGCAGATATGGCTTTTTGATGACAGAATCAAACTGATAGTTTAATGTTTTTTTATAATAACTATGATATTATAATAACACAGAAAAAACACAAACCTTTTTTACCTCGGAAGGAGATGTATATTTTATGAAAAAGTGCAGGATAGTCCATATCAATGACGGAAACCATAATGAATTGACTAACGGCAACAGATTTTTTGCGTAACACAATCCAATGATGGAAGAAAAAATCAATCAGCTTCTGGCATTAGGCTATGAAGTAAAGAACATTGTATCCCAGTACAGTCCGTCCATTCAGGGAAATAACGGTTCTTTCATGTTCTATTTAAGCGGATACACATTTTATCTTGAAAAGGATTTTGGTGACAGCGATATGAATGATGATGAAGAATTTGAGCGTATTTTCACTGATAACGAGGATATTTCCGACTTTGACGAAACATATTTTGACGAAGAATAAAAAATAAATCAACGGCACAGCAATATAAAATTTGCGGTGCCGTCTTTTTTATTCAGTCAATATCGGAAATATCCATTTCCTCTCCGTCCTGCCAAAGTCTTTCAAGATTATAATATTCTCTTGCTTCCTCGGAAAATACGTGTACGATGACATCTACATAGTCCAATACTATCCATGTATCGGAACGATGTCCGTCAATGTGACTGACACTTATACCTGCTTCATCAAGCTTTACTTCAACTTCATCGGCAAGTGTTTTTACATGAGTGCTTGAACTGCCTGTTGCTATTACGAAATAATCAGCAATAGATGATACACCATCTATTTTTATCAGCTTGATGTCAATACCCTTTTTACTGTTGAGAATTTTTACGGCAAGTTTAGCCGTTTCCAATGATGCCATTTTATTTCCTCCAAAAAATTTATTTTTTTACTTTCAAAGATGCCATATAATTATATCCCTCAAATGTATCGGGAGCAATTGTTATTTTTCTCTGTGCAAGGTCAGCCATTGTAAATGACATTCCCTCAAGCACTGCTTCATCAAGGTCTTTATCGGCAATTTTTCTCATTTTGTCCACACCGTCATAATCCCTGTCAGCCGATATGAAATCAGCTACAAATATCACTTTATCCAACAAGGTCATATTTGCCCTGCCTGTCGTATGATAGCGTATCGAGTCAATTATCTCCTTATCGTCAATCCCAAGCTCCACCTGTACAAATGCACTTCCCGAAATAGCGTGCCACAGCTTGCGTGAAGATCTCTCCATTTCTGTAAGAGCTATCCCCGCACGCTGTATGAGCATAAGCTGTTCATCATCGGGGGTTTCCTTTGTGGCATCGTGAAGGATACCTGCAATTTCCGCTTTCCGAACATCTGCACCGTATTTTTTGGCAAGCCTTACAGCCTCTTTCGCAACATTCTTTGAATGCTTGAAGCGTGCCGACTTCATTCTTTTACTGATAATTTCCTCATAGTCCTTTACTGTCAATTCCGCTCAACTCCGTATCTAAAAACTTCACACTAATTATATCAGTAAAACATCTGTCTTTCAAGACTATTTTTTTAAAAACTATCCGATAAACATAAACACAAGCAGGTCATACAGCATATGGAGTATGATTGGAACCAATATATTTTTGGTTTTGATGAAAAGCCAACTGAACATACAGCTCAATATCAGTATACTTGTAAATGCGAAGCTCTGAAAATTCCTGACAAATACACCCTCATAGAACCATATCGGGAAATGTATCGTTAAAAACAGCACTGCATTGACAGCTGTCGCTATCCATTGCTTCCACTCCCTATCGGCATTTTTCACGGTAACATTCAAAAGCCATCCACGAAATACCATTTCCTCCGTTATACCAACAAACAACACTATTATGATTTTCGACCAGCCGAAACTCTCAACTATCGACCAATCACCTTTTTTAAAAACCCCTGCAAGTGTATATATTATACACGCTATGAATATCGGTAAAACATCCAAGAGTTTTACCTTTGTCGTGAACATCTCCTTCAGACCTATATAACAGTCATTCTCAAAGTGCTTTATCAATATGAATGCAGGCAATGTCCAGACGAGGTTTTTAACTATGACAGATCTTACTGTCTGCACTACTATCTCATTATTGCCTGTCCAATCCAAAATATGATTTTGTATGAGCCATCCGAAGCCTGCCCATGCCGTATAGAACAAAATAAAGTAAATTATAAGTGTCAAAGTCAATTTTTTATTCTTTAACATAATTTTACCTCACCGTGTAATCATCTGAAACATTAAAAAGCGTGTCGGTTAAAATAAGATTTTCAAGTTTGCTTCCGTCATCAACAGCCTGTTTTATTGCATCAACACTTGCACTTGAATAAAGCAGACTTTCAAATACTTTTTGAGGAGCTTTCAGGACTCCGCTGTCCAGCACTCCTGCCGCTGCATTCAATATCGGATAATATGTCGCAAGCTGTGATTTATAAAATGTCCGCACATTCCCACGCAAATCAAATTGCACAGATTCGGAAAACCTAACTCCCTCTATCGAAAATTCAGCGAATGCTTCGGGAATGAAATTATAAATATCCTGTGCAAGACTATCATCTCCCAAAAATTCCTCAAGCACCTGAAAATATAAATCCTTTTTTCCGTCATTCATGACTCTTTCATAAAGCATAAGGGATTTTTCTACCGCATCATAAATATCTGCATTATTATACGGATATTCCTTCAAAGATTCTTCCTCCTGCTTCAACAGAAAAAACTGCTTGTGTGAGGCAAATTTCTTGTTCCCCCACGTTCTTGCCATATCCTCGACAATTTTACTCAAGCTGTCTATTTTATTGTTATTTATACGGCACTCACCTGTAACAAATTTCCCATCACCGCCGTTTGCAGCATATATCTTTATATAACATATATCCTGATTACCTATGCGTTTTGCAATTTCATCCTTCAGGACATCCCAATATATTTTCACATCATCAACAGCTACTTCCTTACCTGTAGCAACTACATTTCCTATATACAGCTTCCATTTATGCAGACCGTTGAAGTCACTGTCAAACTCCCTTGCATTTATATCATTCATCATCGCCTGTACAGCTTCCATGATACCGAACATAAATCCGCCTTGTGCCATTCCGACAGCCGTTTTTGTATCCGAACCCAATGATGATGACACCTCAAATATCTCATTCTTCCATTGGGGTGAATATATATGATAACCGATAGTTGCCATCTGCTCTTTTAGCTGATAAACTTCAGGCTTTACCGCAACATTCAATTTTGATAAAACTACCCTGTCACCGCTGACAAAGCTCCTCAATTCTTTATAGCATTTATTCAGATCATCTATTATATAATTATTGTCAAATGTCATTCATTCAGCCCTCTTTATAAAGTCCGTTTTCCAGAATATATTTTTCCACTTCGGGTGTGACCATTCCCGAAATGCTCTTTCCCTGTAATATATTATTTCTTATCTCCGTTGAAGATACAGTCATTATATCTGCATTGATGATATATGTTTTTGCTCCCAGTGTATGCAGATAATCAGCCTGCCTTTGCAGGTCTGATATGTCATCATTATTTCTCGGCACTCCGCATATTGTTGCAAGGCTGAATATGATTTCGGGATGCTTCCATTTGTGTATAGTCATAAAATTATCGGCACCCGTTATCAGAAACAATTCCGAATCAGGATATATTTCCGATAATTTTTCCAATGTCATATAAGTATAGCTTGTACCCTGTCTTTTTATTTCAATATCACTTACCTCTGCAAAAGGAATATCTTTGACAGCAAGACGACACATTTCCATCTTTTGTTCAAGTGATGCGGAATTATCTTGCTGTTTATGCTTATGAGGAGTGATATAAGGAGGCACAAGCAGTACCTTGTCAAGCTGAAGTGCTTCCGCAAAAGCCTTTACAAGCATTATATGCCCTGTGTGTATGGGATTGAAGCCTCCGCCGAACATTGCAATCTTCATACTCAACGCTTTCCCTTCTTTGCTTTCGGCAGTTCAATTTTAGGTTCTTTTTGATTTCTCCTGAACAATACGAATTTTGCTCCTATCACCTGCACTACTTCGGAATTTGTTTCAAGTGCGAGCTGTTCAGCTATCTCCCTTGACGGCACCCCTGCTGTTTCAAGGACTTTGCCCTTGAGAAGCTCCCTTGCTGTCAGTGCATCATCAGCCTGCTTTATTATCTGTTCGCTCATACCGCCTTTTCCGACCATCAATATAGTTTCCTCGTCAACGGCAAGTGAACGCAAAAACGCTCTCTGTTTACTTGTAAGCATAGATTTATTTTCCTTTCAGTCTTTCAC
>CACXGJ010000167.1 GCA_902767125.1 uncultured Ruminococcus sp.
CCGAAATTGACGGTGCAAACGCCTGGGAAAGACTTATCCATGTAACTCTCCCACAGATAATGCCATCAATCACTATATGCCTGTTCCTCACACTCACAAACTCCTTCAAGCTGTTCGACCAGAACTATGCCCTCACAGCAGGTGCTCCGGGCAACAAAACTCAAATGCTTGCTCTTGACATCTACAACACCTTCTACGGCAGAGTAGGCTATCAGGGTGTCGGTCAGGCAAAAGCTGTTGTATTCTTTATCATCGTTGCGGCTATCGCTCTTACACAGCTCTACCTCACACGAAGCAAGGAGGTTGAAAATTAATGGCTGACTTGAATAAAAAACAATGGACTACCGAGCCTATTGCTCCCGTAGACAGTCCCGAATGGAGACAATTCCTTGCAGGTGCTGCAAAGGACACCAACAACAGGCAAAGAAAAGCTGAACTTGATGCTCAACAGAACTCAAAAGCTGCCAAGCCAAAGATTCCTATGACAGGCAAGGACTGGGTGAAATTCGCTGTACTCGTTATCATCTCGATAGCTTTTATCGTTCCTATACTGCTCGTTCTGATGAACAGCTTTAAATCGACTATTTCAGTCAGCAATGAGCCGTTCTCCCTGCCGAGCAGTGAGACCTTTGTGGGCTTTGACAACTATACCAACGGTATCGAAAAGATAGATTTCTTCCCCGCATTCTTCAGGTCTATTTTTGTTACGGTATTTTCTGTTGCATTTCTCATTCTTTGCACATCAATGTGTGCATGGTTTATCGTAAGAGTCAAAACATGGTATACAAAGCTGATGTACCTGCTGTTTGCATTTTCAATGATCGTACCGTTCCAAATGGTCATGTATCCGATGTCATTCGTTGCAAACCAACTCAAACTCGATAACATGATCGGTATCGTTGTTATATATCTCGGCTTCGGTGCAGGTCTGGCTGTATTCATGTTTGCAGGATTCATAAAGTCAGTTCCACTTGAGATCGAGGAAGCTGCTATGATCGACGGCTGCGGTCCTATCAGAACATTCTTTATGATAGATTTCCCGATACTCCGCCCGTCTGCTATCACTGTTGCCATACTCAATGCAATGTGGATATGGAATGACTATCTGCTGCCGACACTGATACTCAGCAACAAGGAAAGAACACTTCCTATGGCAATACAATATCTGCGTGGCGGCTACGGCTCAATAGATATGGCTGCCATGATGGCTATGCTTGTACTTGCCATCATCCCGATAATCATATTCTACTTCTCATGTCAGAAATATATTATCAAGGGTGTTGTTGCAGGTGCCGTAAAGGGCTGATATTTCCTGTAAAGTAAAATAAAATCGAACCTTGTCGGAAAATGTTTTTTAATCATTTTCCGACTTTTTTTTAATAAAATCACTTGACATTCCGAATGTAAATGGTAAAATATATATTACAGTTTATGTGTATTTTATTAACAGGAGGGAAAATAAGTAAATTGAAAAAGGATTCTTTAAAGCTTGAGGATCAGCTTTGCTTTCCGCTCTATGTGGCTTCGAGAAAGGTCATATCTCTTTATCATCCGTATCTTAAACCGCTTAATATAACTTATACTCAATATATAGTTTTTATGGCTCTATGGAACAATGAAAGAATGACCGTGAGCGAACTCGGAAAAATGCTTTTTCTTGACAACGGCACTCTTACTCCATTACTCAAAAAAATGGAGGCACAGGGTTATATTACAAGAACAAGAAGCGATAAGGATGAAAGAGTCGTGATGATCTCTCTGACAGAAGCAGGCTGGCAAATGAAGGAAAAATGCAGGGATATACAGACCTCTGTGGAGGATTCTGTTGACATTGATCCCGACAATAGCCAAGATCTTTATGCACTGCTTTACAGCCTCATAAAAAAGGTCTCCGACAAGTGACCGATAAGCCAAAAGCCCGAAACAAAAGTTTCGGGCTTTTTTCATTTACTGATATTTTTCGGAATAACCGTGTGCCTTTTCCAAAAGCATATCCTTTACTTTCATAAGCCTGGTACGGCTGCTTCGGTCATTTTCCTCAAGCTTCATCGCTATATATTTTATGGTCTCCTCATATCTCGGTATCATAACGTGTTCAAGCGAGTTCACACGTCTTCTTGTACGCTCTATCTCCGCCGCCATCAGCTCACAGCTTTTTTCCATCTCGGCTAACCTTATCAGATTGGGCAGGACATCGTTCAGCTCACTTACCGCATCATCAAGCTCAAATGATGTGAATGCAAAGCCGTATGGGAATATCTCTCCCTTATCGTCACTTCCATGCACTGACTCGAACAACGGTACATCAACACTCATTATATTTTTAGAGCCTACCTCAACACCTGTCTGATGCTTCGAGGACATTAGCGAGGATTCCAGCGATTTTTTGTTCATCACCGCACTTGCATTTATAAAATGATTGTTGCAGTTCTCAAGCTGTGATTCGACCTTTTCACGAAGTCTTTTTGTTTCCTTGACGAGTTCTATGAACTGTCTCATCAGCTCATCACGCTTGTCCTTGAGCATCTTATGACCTCGCCTTGCAATCTGAAGCTGTTTTTTGAGCTTGGTCATCTGCATTCTTGTCGGATTGACATTCATTATCGCCATATACTCAACACCTTACTTTCCATAGTACTTGTCAAGCATATCATCTTTTATTCTCTTTAACTCACTTCTCGGAAGTATGTGCAATAATTTCCAGCCTATATCAAGAGTTTCCTCAATAGTACGGTTTGCCGTATATCCTTGAGATACATATTCCCTCTCGAAAGCCTCTGCAAATTCGGCATATTTCTTGTCTATATCCGTCAGGGCGGATTCACCCAACACTATCATCAGTTCTCTTGCATCCTTTCCTCTTGCATATGCCGAGAAAAGCTGATTCATGGTAGCCGCATGGTCTTCTCTTGTACGTCCGACGCCTATACCCTTATCCTTGAGACGTGACAGTGACGGCAGAACATCTATCGGCGGTGTTATGCCCTTTCTGTACAGCTCACGGCTCAATATTATCTGTCCCTCTGTGATATATCCTGTCAGGTCGGGTATCGGGTGAGTCTTGTCATCTTCGGGCATTGTCAGGATCGGTATCATTGTGATAGAGCCGCTTTTACCCTTTTGTCTGCCTGCACGTTCATAAAGAGTTGCAAGGTTCGTATACATATATCCGGGATAACCACGTCTTCCGGGGACTTCCTTTCGTGCAGCCGAAACTTCACGCAAAGCATCGGCATAGTTTGTAATATCCGTCATTATAACAAGAACGTGCATTCCCATGTCGAATGCAAGATATTCAGCGGCAGTAAGTGCCATTCTCGGAGTTGCTATTCTCTCTATGGCAGGATCATTTGCAAGATTCACGAACATTACAGTTCTGTCCAAAGCACCTGTTTCACGGAATGACTTTACAAAATATTCTGATTCCTCATAGGTGATACCCATTGCAGCAAATACAACGGCAAACTGTTCATTTTTGCCACGGACAGCAGCCTGTCTTGCTATCTGTGCAGCGAGCTGTGCATGGGGCAAGCCTGATGCAGAGAATATGGGCAGCTTCTGACCTCTTACAAGAGTGTTAAGACCGTCTATTGCAGAAACACCTGTCTGTATAAATTCCTGCGGATAGTCACGGGCTGCGGGATTCATCGGCGTACCGTTTATATCGAGTCTTTTTTCGGGGATTATGGCAGGACCGTCATCTATCGGATTTCCGAGACCATCGAATACCCTTGAAAGCATATCCGCCGAAACGGGCAGCTCCATTGAACGTCCGATAAATCTGACCTTTGAATGTGCAAGGTTGATGCCTGCTGCTGATTCAAAAAGCTGTACAAGGGCATTTTTTCCGTCTATCTCAAGCACCTGACAGCGACGTATATCACCGTTGGGAAGTTCTATTTCACCAAGCTCATTATATGTTACTCCCTCAACGTCACTTACCATCATAAGAGGACCTGCGACCTCTCTTATCGTGCGGTATTCCTTCGGCATCAGTCCTCACTCCTTTCAAGAACATCCTTTATTTCCTGCTCAAGCATTGCACTTATGGATTCAAATTCATTGTCTATATTCGTTTCTTCTTCATACTTGAATCTTCCGACACGCTCACGCACCGACATCGCTATCAGCATATCGGTATTTGCACCGTCCTTGAGTGCCTCGACAGACTTGTCATAGCAAAGCAGTATCGCTCTCATCATCAGTACCTGTTTTTTGAGAGATGTATAGGTATCTATCGAATCAAAAGCGTTCTGATGGAGATAGTCCTCACGGATAGAACGGGCTGTTTCAAGCTTGAGTCTGTCAGTCGGCGAAAGTGCATCCATTCCGACAAGATTTACTATTTCCTGAAGCTCGGATTCATCCTGAAGGAGTGACATAAGTCTGCCACGGAGCTTCATAAAGTCCTTTGAAGCATTTTCCGCAAACCAGTCCTCAAGCTGATCGGTATAGAGCGAATAGCTTGTCAGCCAGTTGATTGCAGGGAAATGTCTTTTGTATGCAAGATTTGCATCAAGTCCCCAGAACACCTTAACTATACGGAGAGTTGCCTGTGATACAGGCTCCGAAATATCACCGCCGGGAGGCGATACTGCACCGATTACGGACAATGCACCCTCTTTTTCATCACTGCCGTTTACAAGCACACGACCTGCTCTTTCATAGAACTGTGCAAGACGGCTTCCGAGATATGCAGGATATCCTTCTTCACCGGGCATTTCTTCAAGTCGTCCCGACATCTCACGCAGAGCCTCTGCCCAACGTGAAGTCGAATCCGCCATCAGAGCCACTGTAAAGCCCATATCACGGAAATATTCCGCTATCGTGATACCTGTGTAAATAGAGGCTTCACGGGCTGCAACAGGCATATCGGAGGTATTCGCGATCAGGACGGTCCTCTGCATCAGGGACTCGCCCGTGCGCGGGTCGACCAGTTCGGGGAACTCGTTCAGAACGTCCGTCATCTCATTTCCGCGCTCACCGCAGCCGATATAGACGACGATGTCCGC
>CACXGJ010000168.1 GCA_902767125.1 uncultured Ruminococcus sp.
GTAAGCAAGACGGCAGAAATTATTTTTTTCTCCCGGAATGCCTATATAAACAGTAGCAGGTTTTGCGTATTGGGGATGTATGCCGTCTTCGATGGCTTTGGCAAGGGATTCCATACCTTCCTGAACGTGTGAACAAAATTTTTTGAAATTGTCATCAGAAATATATTTCATAGTAGCCCTTCTTTTCTGTAAAAGGTTATTTTTTTTGAGCCTTTTTGAGCCATACATAAGCCCTGTCGATAGCCGAGAAAAGTCCGATTTCATCACCGTATTTTAAAATAGGCTGTTCATCGTCCTTCTGATCATTGTTAAGGATCTGTATAAATACCTTGTCCGACAGTGAGATATTTTTATCCTTTTTTGAAGACTTGATGGTGAGTTTAGCGATATATTTGTCATGCATATCACCGTAGTACAGGATATCACCGCATCGCACAAGAGGTTTGTTTTTGTAATGTAAAAATTTCATAATAAATAAAAAGCATCCTTTCTTAAGATAGATATAAAGATCGGCGGTCAGGCTTATATTTTTCGTTGCTGACCTTTATTTTTGGAGGTAGTTTTTGAGTAAGACCTCAAGCAGGTCATCACGTTCAATTTTACGTATAAGTGAACGTGCATTGAGATGAGTGGTGATGTAGGTAGGGTCTTCGGAGAGGATATAGCCTACAAGCTGGTTGATGGGATTGTAGCCTTTTTCTGCAAGGGCATTGTAAACTGTTGTAAGGACAGACCGTATATAGTCTTCTTTGGCATCGGAGACCGAAAAGACCATAGTTTTGTCAGAGAATTTAGTATTATTGCTGTCGTTCATGTTGATCCATACCACCTTTTAATTTTATTCAAACAAAAAATCCTGTCTCAACATCAATTATATAACATATTGCATATTTTATCAAGATTTAAGTTGTAAAAATTTTTGTATAAAAAATATTGTTTATTCCAAATAATATAATTATTTTTGTATTATTTCGGAAAGGTCTTTAAAAACGGATAAGCTTCTTTTAAGGATGCCGTTCATGTATGCAATGGCAGTACCATAGTTTGTTACGGGAGTATTCCGGTCAACGGCACATTTGATTCTGTATTGCATTTCTCTTTCATTGAGCATACATCCTCCGCAGTGTATGATGAGGCTGTACTTATCCAAATTTTCTTCAAATTCCGTTCCGGAAGTCCATTTAAAGTCAAGTGACTTTCCCGTATATTTCTGTAAAAGATTTGGGAGCTTGACAGTGCCTATGTCATTGCACTGACGGTGATGAGTACAGCCTTCGGATATAAGTACCTTGTCACCGTCTTTGAGTGTATCAATGGCTTTTACTCCACGAACAAGAGTTTTCAGATCACCCTTATAATTTGCCATCAGGATCGAAAACGATGTTAGTGGAATGTCATCGGGAACATCCCTGCTGACTTTTCCGAAAACCTGACTGTCTGTTATTACAAGAGCAGGCTTTTTGCCGAGAGAAGAAAGAGTTACTTTAAGGGTAGTGTCCCGTGTAACAACAGGTATCATCTCATTGTCAAGGAGTTCACGGATAGTCTGAACCTGTGGCAGTATCAAACGTCCCTTCGGAGCAGACTCATCTATCGGCACTACAAGAACAACGAGATCATTTTTATTCAGAAGATGTGCAACTATCTGTTTATTCTCGATCTTATTGCTTTGTTTTGCGATAAGCTCCTTGAGCTGATGAATATTTTCACCTGTTGCTGCACTGACGGCTATTTCATTTTCATTTTTGGGAAAAATTTTTTTGAGATCGCTTTTATTGTATGCAATTATATATGGAATATTTTTATTGGTGAATTTTTGTATAAGGTCATTTTCATAATCCGTCAAGCCGATTTGACTGTCAATGACCAAAACAGCTATATCGGTTTTGTTGAGTATACGGAGAGTTTTTTGTACACGCATATATCCGAGTTCGCCTTGGTCGTCAATGCCGGCTGTATCTATCATCATAACAGCTCCCAACGGCAATAATTCCATTGCCTTGAAAACAGGATCGGTAGTAGTTCCGAGGATGTCAGATACAATTGCGATATTCTGATTTGTCACGGCATTCAAAAGGCTTGATTTGCCTGAATTTCTTTTTCCGAAGAATGCTATATGCACTCTTTCGGCAGATGGTGTATTGTTCAGTGACATGGAAACATCTCCTTTCATTTATCTTCAAGCATTGCATTAAGATGACGGCTGTATCTTTTAGGTATTTTTATATCGCACAGATAACCGAAATCTGCTAAAAATTCCGATATAGCACTTATTCCGTCTTTGTAAAATTGTTTTATACGCTCTGATTTGTATGTGATATTTTTATAATCGGGCGGACAGATAAAAGTCCGGTCAGCACCGTCTTTATCAAATATTATCCTGAAAAATTCATCTATTTCGGTACCCTTGTATCCGACCTTTATCAATAGGATATGATGTTCTACACCGTCATCTATATGACATACATAGGCTTTCGAGCCGTCAAACGATATGACAGCCATCAGTGGTTCATCTTTTTCACGGGCATTTTTGACACTTTCATAATCGTTGTACTCTGTTATTTCCATATAAAAACCTCGATTTAAAATTCAGAGTGGGGAATGGAATTTTACTTCTCACTCCTCACTCCTCATTTCTCACTTAAATTAAAACCTGAAATCTCTCTTTCCGTTGACAATATCGGCAAGATGTTCTTTTGTAATTTCACGGACTTTTTCCTTGGGAATATTGTTGAGTTCTGCAAGAATGAGCTTTTCGCCGATTTCTTTGGTTTCGGGAGATGCGTAATCAACAAGATATTCCTTGAGAGTCATAAGAGCATTTGGGTGACAGCAGTTCTGTATCTGACCTGCCTTGCAAAGTGACATGAATCTGTCACCTGTTCTGCCCTCTCTGTAGCAGGCTGTGCAGAAGCTGGGGATATATCCGAGTTCCATGAGCCATTTAACGACCTCATCAAGAGTTCTTCTGTCGCTTACATCGAACTGTGCGGAATCCTCATCTTCATCACAGGGTTCAGCATATCCGCCGACACTTGTCTTTGAGCCGCCGCTTATCTGTGAAACACCGAGATGAAGAACTCTTTCACGGCTCTTTTGTGATTCACGGGTGGAAACGATCATTCCCGTATACGGAACAGCTATTCTGATACAGGCAACTATTTTTGCGAATGTATCGTCTGAAATGCCGTTGTCGAATACATCGGGATCAATATCATCAGCACGTCTTACACGTGGAACACTGATAGTATGAGGACCTACACCGAAACGTGCTTCAAGATGTTCAGCGTGCATGAGTATTCCGACAAATTCATATCTGTACAGCTCAAGACCAAACAATACACCACAGCCCACATCATCAATACCTGCTTCCATAGCTCTGTCCATAGCTTCGGTATGATAATTGTAATTATGCTTTGGACCTGTGGGATGAAGTCTTTCATAGCTTTCCTTGTTATAGGTCTCCTGGAAAAGAATGTATGTTCCGATACCGGCATCCTTGAGCTTTTTGTAATTTTCATGAGTAGTTGCGGCGATATTTACATTTACACGTCTTATAGCACCATTCTTGTGTTTAATGCTGTATATAGTGTTTATGCTTTCAAGGATGTACTCGATAGGATTGTTTACAGGGTCTTCACCTGATTCAATGGCTAATCTCTTATGTCCCATATCCTGAAGTGCAATAACTTCCCGTCTTATTTCGTCTTGTGTGAGTTTTTTACGGGCGATGTGCTTGTTCTTGAGATGATACGGGCAGTACAGACAGCCGTTGACACAGTAATTGGACAGATACAAAGGAGCAAACATTACTATTCTGTTGCCATAGTAATTTTTCTTTATCTGTTCGGCGAGTGCAAATATCTCCTGATTTTTCTCCTCGATATCGCAGTCGAGCAGGACTAATGCTTCCTTGTGGGAAAGACCTTTTTCAAGCCTTGCCTTTTCGAGTATCTGATCAATAAGTTCAGCATTGCTTTTATTTTTTTCAGCGTACTCAAGACAGGCTTTTATTTCCTCGTCATTGA
>CACXGJ010000169.1 GCA_902767125.1 uncultured Ruminococcus sp.
AAAAATTTTTTAAAATTTATGTATATATATTGCATTTTTCGTTTTTATAATTTATAATTAATATATCAAGCGGTGAATGATATTGTACTGTAATTTGTCATTTTTAACAGTGTCATTTTCCGTGAAATTAAAGGCGGTGCTATATTGAGCTTTTCACATAAACCTGTTTTGCTTGAACAGACTGTCCGTTCACTTGATATCAAACCTGACGGTATATATCTTGACGGAACAGCAGGAGGCGGAGGTCATTCAGCCGAGATACTCAAGCAGCTTGAAAACGGACAGCTTATATGTGTTGACCAGGATCCTGATGCTATTGAAGCACTAAAGGAAAGATTCGGAAACTGTAAAAATGTGACCATAGTAAAGTCGAATTTCTCGGAAATAAAAAGTATAATATCGGATATCGGCATATCATCTCTTGACGGAGTGCTTTTGGATATAGGAGTTTCATCTCATCAGCTTGACACGGCTGAAAGAGGCTTTTCATATCATAATGATGCACCCCTCGATATGCGGATGAGCCAAAACGGTACTACTGCAGCAGAGCTTGTAAATAATTTGTCATTCGGTGAGCTTGTGCGGATATTGTCGCTTTACGGAGAGGAAAAGTTTGCGAAGAACATAGCCCGTGCAATAGAGCGTGAAAGGGCTGTCGAACCGATACAGACTACCCTGCGGCTTGCAGAGATAGTCAAGTCAGCCTACCCGCCCTCAAAAAGACATGATAAGCATCCTGCCCGAAAGACCTTTCAGGCATTGAGGATAGCTGTCAACGGTGAACTTGACAGACTTTCCAAGGGGCTTGACGAGGCATTTGAGAGCCTTAATAAAGGCGGAAGACTTTCGGTGATAACCTTCCATTCCCTTGAGGACAGAATGGTAAAGCAAAGAATGGCAAAATGGTGTGAGGGCTGTACCTGTCCGAAGGATTTTCCGATATGTGTTTGCGGAAACAAGCCGAAGGCAGCTCTTGTTACAAGAAAGCCTGTTGAGGCTGACGGGATAGAATTGGAGGAGAATCCCAGAAGCCGCAGTGCAAAGTTAAGGTGCTGTGAAAAAATGATTTGAAGTGTGTCAATTTATGATAAAGCTCGTTTGATATTTTTATGATACAGACAGGGCATTTTTGGAAAGGGAGTATTGATATGGCACGTGATAAGTTGAATACAGAAGCTTATGACCTGTCACTGTTTGAACCGCAGAAAAAGGTCAACAAAAAAGAACTTAAAAAAGAGAAAACCAATCTTATAAAAATAAATGCAAGCCAGAGCCTCAAGAACATAAGGAAAAAGATAAATGTTGCCCTTGCAGTCCGTATTGCAGTTTGTACTGCTCTGACAACGGCTGCTGCTGCATGGATGGTGTGTAACTATGTTTCAATAAATGAGCTTACCCAGGAAATAAATGATGCACAAAGCTCACTTGTGCATCAGTCAAATCTTGAGGCTGAATATCAGCTTCGGATAGACAGCAAGCTTACACAAAATGAAATACAGAAATATGCAGAACAGAATCTCGGTATGTCACAGGTCAAAAATGCACAGAAAAGATTTATTTCACTTTCTGACGGTGATATGGGAGAGGTAATACGTGATGACGGAAAAAATACGGTGATTGAGTCACTGAAAGGTATTTTTGTGCATTCGTGAGGAATAAAGAACAGGCTTCTGCAATAGGTATGTAAATAAAGTAGGTTGTAACACAATGATAACACATCCGAAGGGGAATTTTGTGTACAACCTGTTTTTGTATTAAAAAAAGATTTTGACAGGGGAAGGAAAGATTAATATTTATGGCAAAGAGAGGTACGACTGCCAAATTATGGGTAAGATCGGCTATAATGATGGTGGTCATAATAATCGGACTTGTGCTTGTGTCGGCAAGGCTGTTATATCTTCAGACCTTCATGGCAGAGGAATTGGAACAAAAGGCTGTTGAACAGCAGCTTTCCGATACGACCATCTCCGCCAGGAGAGGAAGTATATACGATAAAAACGGAAAGCTGCTTGCCCAAAGCGTGACTGTCTGGAATATCGTGCTTGAACCTGCAAATATAAAAACGGAGGATGCAAGATCAAAAATATCAAAAGGTCTTTCAAAGATTCTCGGTATAGATGAGGATGAGATATACAGCAAAAGCAAAAAGAATAACTTTTACGAGGTCATCGCCCGAAAAGTATCTACCGATATCAAGGATAAGGTGATAGCATTCGGAGAAAAGCTGTACGAGGAAGATGGTATACCACTGTCGGTAAAATATATCGAGGATTATAAGAGATATTATACCAATGACAATTTTGC
>CACXGJ010000170.1 GCA_902767125.1 uncultured Ruminococcus sp.
AAACATGGTTTAAACTCTTTTTCTGCTGTTCTCGCTGCTGTCTGTGGTAATCCTTTTTCGTTTGCTATAGGGACTGAATAGTTACAATATTTTTATCTTTGAAATCGAAAATCAATCCTTCTTTATCCATTGAAATTTCTCCGTTAATAATTCCTTTTACAAAAACAATAATTACAAAACCAATTCCAATGATATTTCCAACGATAAATAAAAATGTAAAAACATCAAATTTATCAATTTTTTTCTTCGCTTTCTCTTCCATTTTATTCTCCCATCAACTTATTACCCACTGGGGAATAAGTTGTCAGTGTTTTTTATTCAACGTTGTCATATCCACTCCGCAATCGTATATATTCGGGTACAGGATATTTTGACTTGTATGAAGCAAGTTCTTCTGCACTCAGAGTTTCAATCATTCTGAGGTAAATATCTTGATATTGCTCACCGATACCCATTCTCCAACCCATAGTTGTTGCACTATATGTAGGGAAGACGAGCCATAAAGGCAGTATCTCAATAATATCTGTATTAGCTTTAGAATAGGCTTTTACAACAAGGTCTGCATATGACATAAGCTCTTTTTGATAAACTTCAACTGTTTTTCGCTCCCTGTCGGGCAAATCCCAATTCTTTGGTTCATGCTCCGATTTTGATGTATCATACATAGGGAGATGATGCTCTATAGGAGCAAAGCGATTGTCCGTTTCTAAATCCACACACAAAGAGAGAATGTATTTTCCTTTTTCTGCAAGGTCATTTATATCTTGTTTTTTTAGGTTTGAAAGATTTCTTCTTCGAACAGCTTTTAGCATTCGTCTTTGCCTCGCTTTCTCGTTTCTTCTATCACGTTCAGGCTTAAAGAAAAGTGCAATATCTTCGCTCGTTGCCTTAATCACATCATCGGGAGAAAAATATTCAAAGCTGTCTTGACAATACTGATTTGCCCACAGGCTGATTCCGGCTGCATCTTTCTTGGGTAAAAATCCGTTTTTTGCCCATTGTCGGGCAGTTTTATATGACGAATATTTTATATCGGTTTTTACGTGCATGAGTGTCACCTCTTTAGTAGTTGTACCATTACACAAATGGGAATAAATTACTGATGTACTTCCAATCCGCATTCACATATAGCGTGAATGTGTCCGTTATAGGCTGCCCGACCGACAAATGCAGTTTTTCCGCAGATAGGGCAAGTAAACTCTTTCTTTTGACCGCTCGGGAGAGTTTTTGAAATTTCTGCCACCTCTTTGAAAAATTTTGAAGAGGTGATTAATATATCGTTAGGCATACTTCTGTACTCCATTCTTATCTCCTAATTCTAACCTTTAAGCCGTTGAGCGGACGACTTCTGTCACCAACGATGTAATAGTCATTTCCATCGTGTTCCACCCTGCTTAAAATCCATTTGTAGCACTCATCGTAATCATCATAGCAATAGTACTCGATAGGATAACCGCAGCGATAGATTTGTTCGTCACATTCATATTGTTTTAGGTGGTTTCTGCGAAGTGTATATTCACCTACAATTTTTTTATTGAGATAATCAAGCTTACATTTCACCTCATTAAGATGATGCATTACTTGCAGAAATTCATATTGCAAAAGCCTTGCATTAGGTTCTTTTCGTGAAAACTCCACTCTTTGCATATCATCATACTCGTATCCGGTTTGTTCAAGAATGTAACCAATTTCATTATTCAGTCTGTTTAGCTGCTTATGTAAATAAGGCAAGTCCACTAATACCACTATCCTTTCTTTCTGTCGTAATCTTCAAATTTATTTACACTTCGAAATATCAGCCTACAATTAACCCACCGCTGTAAATCTCTGTGCGGCCTGTCTGCTCGTTCCTTTTGGTAAATCATAACATATGGATTGTAACCTAAATCTCTGAGAGTGTATATCCGATACAAATCTTCATCAATGGAACTGTTGTAATTGGTAAGAACATAGACTATTTTTTTATCACATGATTTTATTTTGCTGCTTTCGGAGAAGCGTTTGAAGTAATCCGTTAAGTCTTGTTTTGGATTATCCCACGCAAAATGTAACCTTTGTGTTTTAATTTTATTCAGTAACGCAATGTTATCGGGAGTAGTTAGTCTTATGTCAAGACCTTGCGTGAAATCTATTCTTGCTTCGCTGTTTATAAGCTGCTGTAATATTTTTTCGTGTTCTTGACAAGCTAACAGGTTAGGGTCAAGTAGTTTTATTTCTTTCTGCTCTCTCCAAAACTCTGAAAGGTCAGCGACTTGTCGAGAACATAATCCCTCTTTGCAGCCAACAATACAAAATCCGCACCCACGAGGGCAACCTCTTGTTAAAAAGCCTACTGCATAGTTATAATTGGGGTATAAGCTGTAGTCGGGATATATATGCTCAATTTCTTTTGGCAATTCTACATCTTTTGATTTATTAAAGACTTCCTTGCCGTCAACGATTGAGATACAATAACCTGTTCCACCTCTAATAATTTCATCAGCTTGAATTATTCCGTTTGTTTCTGCATCCGGAGTAAAACTAAACGTTTTTGAGCAGTAAACTAAATCGTAATGCACAAGATGATTTAACATTTCAACAGTATCACCTTTTTGTTTGTGATAAGCTGAAAGTTTCATCAACGGTAAACTGGGGAAATTATGATAGTCACTCCACAAGCCTATCTTAGCCATTGCTGTTTATGTCACCCTTAATTTTACTCATTCGTATTTGCTTACCCAGACCCGGTGTTCCTAAGTGAAAACCATTTGAACTTGCCAAATCCTTTTCACTCACTTGAATTACTGTATTTTCTTCCAATCCGCAAGCTGCACGTATATCATTAAGATTCTCAAAAATATATGAAAATCTACAATAATCCAAACCTGTTGCTACTTCAGCAATATTGTTTAAACATTCCTCTATTTTTGCTGTATCGGGAATATTCTTAGGAATATACTTTGGTGCAATAATTAATTTATAATCCATTTTTAATTCCTCTCAATTTTCAATAAACGATAGAATATGTGCTATAACGTCAACCGTCCAACCGTTGCCAATGCACTTGTAACGCTGCGTATTGCTGATACCCTCTGTATAATTATCGGGCAGTGTCTGCAATCGTTCCGCTTCGATTGGTGTAAGCTTTCGAATTATGTAATTGCCGTCCGGCAAATCAATTTTGTATAAGCCTGTTTTTGCACCACCGCCACCGCCGTTTGCGGATAAGCACACACTTTTTCCAAGAACAGAATAAACTCGATTGCCTTGTCCTCTTGATTTGCCCACATATCCAACAGGGATTGGCTGAGCTATCATTGTTGCTCCGAATCGGTCTGAGCGTGCGGCATTGGCAAGAGAGGTGTGCGAATATTGAGCTTTGATAGGACGAGATTTACCGTCTGCATCGTTGATGATTATCGGTTCTTCAACCATTGTGTTACGATGTTTTTCCAAAGTGTCAGAGAATGTTGGGTGATAACAATCTTTCATACAGTAGCTTTTATCCTGCCAAGATAAACCGCTCTCTAAAATATTTTGAACAAGCAGACCTTTGTCAACAGGCTGAGTTATGTTTGGAATATTAGTCCAGTAACATCTTTTACGCTGCTGTGCCGATAGAAGAGCTGAGTTAATCATAATCGGTTCAACACCAAGCTGCTCCGAGATGAATGTTTTTATATTTTTGTGTATGCTGTAATTGTTCTCATACAAGAACCACTTACAACCCGATTCATACAACGCACGAACGTACTGCATAAACAATTGACCGCCTATTCCGTCCGGAGTGACTTCACGATTATTTTTTGCTACGCTCCAATAAGTGCAGGGAGAACCGCCGATAAGCAAGTCAAAACCTTTGTGTTTAGTGAAGTCTGCCGTTGTAACATCACCGCACTGGACAACCTTCGGATAGTTTTTTTGACTTACTGAGATAGCATATTTGTCTATCTCATAAGCGTAATAACTTTCAACGGCAATTCCGGATCTTTCAAGAGCAACCATTCCGCAGGATATGCCATCAAAAAGGCTTAACACGTTCAAGTCAATTCCTCCATTTCTGCCCCGGGGAATCAATACGCACATCCTCTTGACATATCGTGTTTGACTTGATTTGCATAATATCCGTCTATTGTGACAGGAGCTGAGAATAGGCACGTCAGCAAATAATTTTTTCGATTTTGAATAACAGTCGCACTATTATTCAGGCAGTCAAGCACATACTCAATGTGGAAACAGTCTAATTGCCGGAAACGTTTTCGAACAAATTCAATATCGACATTGTCACCACCAACACGAACGGAGGGACAGCGAGTTGTGTAAACGTTGGCGATAAGGTGAACAATCTCGTTTACGATTGCGGAATCGCTTGCACAGGAATGGAGAAGATAGTCTGTTGAAATTTGCTCCGATACCTCATCAACGGTTCTCTCAAAATCATTCACATCAATCACATCGGAAGAATTTTCCACATTCGTGCTATTATCTCTACTACTACTAACTTGATGAGATAGATATTTATTATTATTTATTTTATTATTATTTATTTTATTATCGTGGCTGTTTTCAACA
>CACXGJ010000171.1 GCA_902767125.1 uncultured Ruminococcus sp.
AAATTTCGTTTCTTCGGGAAGTGTACTTGACTATCTCAAATACTGCGAATCCAAAAACGATATAAACAAAAATGAATTTAAAAATATTTCTTCGGAGGGCCATTATGATAAACACGGAAGGTCTGATACTAAAAGAACAGAGTGTTGGTGAAAATGATAAGCTCGTCACTATCCTCACTGCCTCTCACGGTATTATACGATGCTTTTGCAAACGTGCAAAAAAACTTGTCTCGAAAACTTCTTCTGCCTGTCAGGCTATGACTTTTTCCCGTCTTGAAATATATGAGGGACGGGAAAAGTACATAATCAATGACGCTGAAACCATCAAAAGCTTTTTTGATGCCTTCCCTGATCTCGAAAGCCTCTCTCTCGGATATTATCTGTGCGAGATATCAATGAAAACTATCCCCGAAAATATGCCCTCCGATGAATATCTCCAGCTTCTGCTAAACTGCCTTTATGCCATTTCCATCAAAAAAAAGCCTCTTGCACAAATAAAAGCTGTCTTTGAGCTTCGTATAATGCTGCTCAACGGTGCTGTTCCAAACATCCTTTTTTGCAATGAGTGCGGTGCTTATGAATCCGACAACAATGTTATGTACTTCGACTATGCAAATAATGCCATGTACTGTCCAAAGTGCTGCTCCAAAAATCTCCTCACTCCTCACTGTCTCACCGTCTCTATGGGCTGCATAACTGCCGCAAGATACTGCATTTCCGCCGAACCAAAAAGAATCCTTTCCTTTGACCTGCTTCCAAACTCAATTGCAGATATGGAACGATTCTCCGAAAGCTTTTTTCTTTCTCATAATGATATGCACTATTCAACTCTCGACTTCTATAAAAATATCAAACAGCTTAATTAAAAAGGATTGAAATTATGAATAAAAATTACACGTCTCTCGAACTTGACAAGGTTCTCGATATGCTTGCACAGCTTACTTCTTTTGAAGATGCAAAAACACTTGCACTTTCATTGGAGCCGTCTCATGCTCTGTTTGAGGTCAACGAGCTTATACTTGAAACGTCTGATGCCCACTCACTTTCCGCAAGATTCGGCTCCCCTTCATTCGGAAACTTACATAACATAAACAACTCCCTTCGCCGTGCAGAAGCCGGAGCTGTTCTTACTCCTATCGAACTTCTCCGTGCAGCACATCTGCTTCAGGTCATACGCTCTGTCACAGAATGGCGTTCAAAATCCGCCTCCATACAGACCTGTCTTGATATGCGTTTCAATGCCCTCGTCCCAAACAAGTATCTTGAAACAAAGATAACCTCCTCTATCCTCTCCGAAGATGAGATAGCTGACAATGCTTCACCAACCCTTTTCTCCATCCGTAAGAAAATAGCCGCTTCATCTTCAAAGATACGTGAGCATCTTGAAAAAATAATCCGCTCTGCAACTATGCAAAAGTATCTTCAGGAATCTATAATAACTATCCGCAGCGGACGCTTCGTTATTCCCGTAAAAGCCGAATTTCGTTCAGCCGTTGCAGGTCTTGTTCATGATACCTCCTCAAGCGGTGCTACTGTATTCATTGAGCCTATGAGCGTGGTTGAAGCAAACAATGACATCCGTGTCCTCCGCTCAAAAGAACAAGCTGAAATCGACAGGATATTAGCAGAGCTTTCGGCTGAACTTGCCGCCTATGCCGACAGCATATGCCAAAGCTATCATATTCTTACCGAACTGAATCTCATCTTTGCAAAAGCTTCCCTTGCTTTCAAAATGAAAGCTTCCATCCCCATTATGAATGACAAGGGCAGGATAAATCTCAAAAAAGCCCGTCATCCTCTCATTCCTGCCGATAAGGTCGTCCCTACCGATATACGACTCGGCTCCGAATTTGATACACTTGTCATTACAGGTTCAAATACAGGCGGTAAGACCGTTTCTCTGAAAACTGTCGGTTTGCTCTCTCTCATGGCTATGTGCGGTCTTATGATTCCTGCCTCCGACAACAGCGAATTATCCGTCTTTCAAAACGTCCTCTCCGATATAGGCGATGAACAGAGCATAGAACAATCTCTTTCAACCTTTTCCGCTCATATGACAAATATCAAAAATATCCTCGAAATTGCAGACAACAAAAGCCTTGTACTCATAGATGAGCTTGGTGCGGGTACTGATCCTGTTGAGGGCGCTGCTCTTGCAACTGCCATCCTCGAAAAGCTCCGTTCACAAGGTGCTAAAATTGCATCCACCACTCACTATGCAGAACTTAAAAGCTATGCACTTGACACCCAAGGCGTAGAAAATGCCTGCTGTGAATTTGATGTTGCAACTCTCCGTCCAACATACAAGCTCCTTATCGGTATGCCGGGACGTTCAAATGCCTTTGCCATTTCAGAACATCTCGGAATTTCAAAAGATGTCATCGACCGTGCAAGGCTCCTTGTATCCATCGAGGATTCAAAGTTTGAAGCCGTTGTACAGAAATTACAGGAAACACAAGGTCAGCTTGATGAAAAAATAAATGAAACAGAAGCTCTTAAATTACAAATTCAAAATGAACTTGAGCTTGCACGTCAAAAAACAGAACGTGCCGAAAAAGATTATCAAAATCAAATCGAATCCGCAAAGGCAGAAGCCGAAAACATAATCTCAAAAGCCAAATATCAGGCTTACAGTGTTTTGGACGAAATTGAGGCTATCCGAAAGAAAAAGGACATCTCTCCAGAGGAAAAAGCCAAGCTCCGTTCAGATATCCGTAAAATGGAGGATACTGCCGATCCCGTTCAAAACCGCTCAAACGAAGAATATGTTCTTCCAAGACCTCTCGTTGCAGGGGATTCTGTCCTTATATTCGATATAGACAAAAAAGCTACTGTCATTCAAGTTGACAAGGATTCTGCCCTTGTTCAGGCAGGCATGATAAAAACCCGTGTTCCTTTTGAAAATCTCCGTCTGCTTAAAAAAGAAAAACCAAAAAATACTCACAGTTCAATCCGTACTGTCCGTAATAATTCAAAGGCTGCTTCCACAGAGGTCGATGTCCGTGGTGAAGTCGTTATTGATGCACTTCTTGACATAGACCGTGCAATTGATACTGCCGTTTTACAAAACCTTCATCAAATAACCATTATCCACGGCAAGGGTACAGGTGTCCTTCGCCGTGAAGTACAGAACCATCTCAAAAAACATCCCTCTGTACGCTCTTTCCGTTTAGGCGTATTCGGTGAGGGAGATTCGGGAGTGACCATTGCCGAACTCAAATAATTTTTTGAAAGAGTGATAATTATAAATAAAAGAAAAAAACATCGCTTTGGAATATGGGCTTTGATCATTATCATCATGCTTTTATTGATAACTGTCGGTATATGCTTCTTCCTCGCCTTACAGGATGACAACGGTGATAAATATACCTTTGACGGTAATGACACAACACTGATGTATACTGCTCTTAAGGGGGCTGTTTCGGGAAAGGAATTTACACTTGATGAAATTCAGGTCAATACTTATCTCAATGATGAGATAGTCCAAAAAAACGATAATATTAAAAATCTCCGCATATACTTCAATAACAGTGTTACCGAAATTTATTCCAAAATTTCTTATATGAACCATGATATTACACTTTATTCAAAAGCCGATATTTCACTTGATACTATCAACAATACTTTTAATATCAAACTTTATGATGCAAAAATCGGAAAGCTTCCCATCAATCACTTCATACTTGAATATATCATATCAGCAAACATACATCCCACAGATAATGTCTCCGTCAACCACGGTATCATCTATATCCGTTCTTCATACGATTTCAACATTGACTCCTTTATCCTCAATATTACCTTCAAAGAATTTTCGGTCGGTCATAAAATAATAACCTGCAAAACCAACAGTCTTGCAAGTGATGCCCTTGATGTGCTTATAAATGCTCTCAAAACTTCGGATGGTCGTGAAAAGCTCAAGCACCTCTTTAAAGTAACATTTTCTCCCGAAAGCATTATCGAATTTGGTCTTGATAAAATACATGAGATAATTCCAAAGATCAATGATATCAAAGACAATATCGCTGACATAAAGGATGATATCATTTCACGCTTTTCATAACTCATACAATTCAGAACAGTGTCTGCTTTTGGTCACTGTTCTGATTTTATTTGTCATAAAATTATTATTGAAAACTTATATCCGTTGTGATAGAATATTAATAATTGTTTATTATACGATTGGAGAATATGTTTATGAAACTTCATGGTACACGTGTACCTCATTTCAAAAATACTGCTGACTGTATTCCCGAAAGACTGCCTGTTCCACAGACCGTCAGGATACCTATGTCAATGCACATCGGTATTCCTGCTCGGGCTATCGTCAAAACAGGTGATACTGTCAAGGTCGGTCAGCTTATAGGTGAAGCCGACGGCTTTTTATCGTCCAACATACATTCAAGCGTTTCAGGCAAGGTCCTCAAAATTGATGAAACCACCAATGCCGGCGGTCTCAAGATACCCTGTGTCATAATCAATTCTGACGGTAAACAGGAACTTTCAGACCAGATACAACCGCCTGATGTGACTGATTTCAAAAGCCTCATTACTGCCGTTAAAAAAAGCGGTGTCGTTGGCTTGGGCGGGGCAGGCTTTCCAAGCTTTGCAAAGCTCCATGTACATGACCTGTCAAAAATAGATGCTGTTATCATCAATGCCGCTGAATGTGAACCTTATATCACTTCCGATACAAGAACAATGCTTGACAAATCAGATTACATATTTGACGGTATTCAGACTCTCAAAAAATACATGGGCATTAAACGCTTTATTATCGGCATTGAAAAAAACAAGCCGAAAGCTGTCACTGAAATGAAAAAACTTGCCGAAAAAGACGATTCTGTTGAAGTTCATGTCCTGCCCTCGATATATCCCCAAGGCGGCGAAAAAGTCCTTGTATTCAATACGATTAACAGAATTATACCAAAAGGCGGTCTTCCTATTGATGTCGGGGCTGTCGTTATAAATATCACCACTCTCGCATTTATCGGGGAATATCTTAAAACAGGCATCCCTCTTATCGAAAAATGTATCACCATTGACGGCTCTGCCGTTAAATCACCTAAAAATGTTATAGCCCCCATAGGAATATCCATAAATGACCTGATAGAAAGTGCGGGCGGTCTTAAAACCCAGCCTGCAAAGGTTCTCTATGGCGGTCCTATGATGGGTATTGCTGTTCCGTCTATGGATGAGCCTGTTTTAAAAAATACCAATGCCATAATATTCATGGATAAAAAAGAAGCCGCTCCCCCCAAAACTACTCCCTGCATCAACTGCGGCTCATGTCTTGACCACTGTCCTTTCAGACTTGATCCACGCTCAATTTCAATCGCATACGATCTCAAACAATATGCCGAACTCAAAAGCCTCTGTGTTGATCTTTGTATGGAATGCGGCTGCTGTTCATATGTCTGCCCTGCAAACAGACCTCTTGTTCAGACAAATAAGCTCGCCAAGATAAAGCTTCGTGAATATCTGGGTTCTATAAAGGAGATCGAATAATGGAAAAATTGACAGTATCAGTTTCACCTCACTTTTCAGGCAGGCGTACTACTCAAAATATCATGCTTGATGTTATAATCGCTCTTATCCCTGCCTTGATCGCTTCCGTTATCATTTTCGGATGGCGTTCTCTGCTGATCACATCTGTTTGTGTATCAGCCTGCCTTTTATCGGAATTTTTATTTCAGAAAGTCTGCAAGCGTGAATCAACTTTATATGACCTGTCTGCTGTTGTCACAGGCATCATACTTGCCTTCAACCTTCCTGTTACAATCCCCGTATGGCAGGCTGTTATCGGCAGCGTTACGGCTATTATAGTTGTAAAACAGCTATTTGGCGGTATCGGTCGCAATTTCGCCAACCCTGCCGCTACATCAAGAATAATAATGCTCATAGCTTTCTCCGATACCATGACAGCATGGTATTTTCCTCAAAATTCCGTTGACGCTCTTTCAGGTGCCACACCTCTTGTCGCTGATCTTCAAAATACTGCTTCTATATCCTATCTTACACTCCTTTTGGGTAATCATGGCGGATGTCTCGGAGAAACCTGTGCTATTGCTCTGATCCTCGGCGGAATCTATCTGCTTGTACGAAAGGTCATTTCCTGGCATATCCCTGCCGCTTTCATCGGCACTGTCGCAATAATGTCATTCCTATGCGGAAAAGATATCCTGCTTCAGATATTGTCGGGCGGTCTTTTGCTCGGTGCTTTCTTCATGGCTACCGATTATTCCACTTCACCTTCAACAAAATCAGGTAAAATTATCTTCGGCATCGGCTGCGGTCTTGTCACAGTCCTTATACGCTTTTGGGGCAATCTTCCAGAGGGTGTTTCATATTCCATACTTCTTATGAATATCCTCACACCATACATATCAAAACTGACACGAAACAAACCGCTTACAGGGAGGGCTAAATCTTGAAAGACATCTTGAAACCAATTATCGTTTTAACTTCAATATGCCTCATCGTTACAGCCTTCCTCGCTTATGTGAACACCGTCACCTCTCCAATCATAACTGCCGCTGAACAAAAAAATGCCGAACAGGCTCGCATTGAGGTTCTGCCTCAAGCCAAAGCCTTTCAAAAGCTCGATATAAAAGACCTTCCCGAAAATGTCCTTGAGGTATTCAAGGGAGATAATGATTCGGGATATGTTATTATCGTTCAGTCAAAGGGCTATGGCGGAAACATCAAGCTGATATGCGGTATCCGAAATGACGGCTCTATCCAAAATATCAAAACCCTTTCACATTCCGAAACAAGCGGCATCGGCTCAAAGGTTACTGACAACAATTCCTATTACCGTGAAAATTATTTCAATAAGACTTCCGATAATTATGATTCCGTTGATACTGTATCAGGTGCTACTATTTCTTCAAAGGCATACAAAAAAGCTGTCGGACTTGCTTTTGTTGCTTTCGACAAGGCAAAGGAGGTATAAATCTTGCAGACTCTTTCAAATTTCACAAAGGGTATTATAAAAGAAAATCCTGTTCTGGTACTCGTTCTCGGTACCTGTCCTACTCTTGCGACTTCAACAAGTGTCATTAATGCTCTCGGTATGGGGGCGGCTGCTACCATTGTCCTTTTCTTTTCCAACATCCTTATCTCCGCTTTACTAAAAATCATCCCCGACAAAGTAAGAATACCATGCTATATCGTACTTATTGCCGGTCTCGTTACGATGGTACAAATGCTTGTCAAAGCCTTTGCTCCCGCTCTTGATGAAGCTCTCGGCATTTATCTTCCGCTTATTGTCGTGAACTGCATTATCCTCGGTCGTGCCGAAATGTTCGCAAGCAAAAACTCTGTCTTTGATTCAGCAATCGACGGTCTCGGAATGGGTGTCGGCTTCACTTTCGCCTTATTCCTCATGTCAACTATACGTGAAGTCTTCGGAAACGGTACCTTTGCAGGAATTGAAATTCCCGTCCTTATCGACAATCACATCTCTATCCTTACAATGGCTCCCGGAGGATTCCTTGTATTCGGTCTTCTCATTGCAATGATGAACAAATTTGCAAGGTACAAGCCAAAGAAAAAGAATTTCGGCTGTGATAACTGTCCTCACAGCGATATATGCAGTCAAAAGGAGGATACCTCACATGACTAAACTCATTATCATACTGCTTTCAGCCGTTTTTATAAATAACTATGTCCTTTCAAAATTCCTCGGCATATGCCCCTTTTTAGGCGTTTCAAAAAAGCTTGATTCTGCCACAGGAATGAGCCTCGCAGTTATTTTTGTGATGCTTATGGCAACCGCTGTTACTTTCCCCATTCAAAAATATATACTTGATCCGAATAATCTCGGATATCTTCAGACCATCGTCTTTATACTTGTAATAGCTTCTCTTGTTCAGCTTGTTGAGATAATCCTCAAAAAATACCTTCCTTCCCTGCACAAGTCCCTCGGTGTATATCTTCCGCTTATCACTACCAACTGTGCCGTTCTCGGTGTTACCATCCTTAACATAAATGAAAATTACACCTTCATTGAAGCTATGGTCAACTCTCTCGGAAGCGGTCTGGGATTTTTTCTTGCAATGGTGATGTTTTCGGGTGTCCGTTCAACAATGGAGGGCAGTGACATACCCGAAAGTTTCAGAGGACTGCCCATAACTCTTATAGCCGCTTCCATAACCTCCCTTTCCTTCATGGGACTTGGCGGTGTTATCGAAAATCTCTTTGGAGGTGTATGAACATTGTCTGATATCCTTACGGCTGTTATACCTGTCGTTATTATCGCTGTTATCTGTGGTGCCGTACTTGTTATAGCTTCAAAGCTCATGGCTGTCAAACAAGATGAAAAATTCCCTGCCATACGTGAATGTCTGCCCGGTGCAAACTGCGGTGCCTGCGGCTTTGCGGGCTGTGACGGCTATGCAAAGGCTCTTTGTGATGATCCCAAAACTCCTGTTAATCTATGTATCCCTGGTTCCTCTGCCGTAGCTAAAAAATTAAGTGATGTGCTTGGTGTCGAATGCTCCGATGTAAAAAAACAAATAGCTGTTGTACACTGCTCGGGCGACTGCTCCAAAACTCAAGATAAATACATCTATCAGGGTATCGAAAACTGTCAGGCAGCAAAGCTCATGTACGGCGGAAAAGGAAGCTGTACATACGGCTGTCTCGGTTTGGGAGACTGTGCAAAAGCCTGTCCTCAAAATGCTATATCCGTCAAGAACGGTGTTGCTGTCGTTGATCCCAAGCTTTGCATAGGATGCGGTATATGCAGAAACATATGTCCCAACAAGCTCATATTTCTTACGGAAAGCACTCAAAAGGCTGTTATAACCTGCAGCAATCACGACAAAGGTGCTGTTACAAGAAAGCTATGTTCAAACGGCTGCATAGGCTGCAAAAAATGCGAGCGTATTTGCAAATCAAATGCTATCAAGGTCATCGACAATTTAGCCGTCATCGACTATAACAAATGTGTTGACTGTGATGATTTCGGTGTATGTGCCAAAAACTGCACCACAGGCTGCATCAAAACCATCTGAATTTGAAAATGTTTTTGGGGGAAACCTTTTTTGAAAAAAGGTTATCCCCCAAACCCCTTTCCAAAAATTTTTGATATTATCAGAAAGGAGCTTTTATATGCCGTATTTTATAGAAATCGACCTGCATAACCAAACTGTTGAAAGTGCAAGGAAGCTCATTACCAATACACTGAACAATCTTCCGTCTGATGTCCGTGAGGTAAATGTCATACACGGATATCACCAGGGAACCGCTCTGCGTGATATGGTCAGAAAATATTCCAATTCCAAAATAGAACGCAAAATTCTCGGTCTCAATCAAGGCTCTACCATATTTGTCATTAAAAATGCTTAACCTCTGTCATATCTCCTTTTTAGCTCCGAAAGAGCTTTTTTTTCTATCCTCGAAACATATGAACGGGATATTTTCAGCATCTTTGCAACTTCTCTCTGTGTGAGCGGATCTTTTCCGTCAAGACCGTATCTCAATTTTATTATCAGCTTTTCTCTCGGTGTCAGTGTCTCATTGATATATTCGGGCAGTTTTTCCGTCTGTATCTTTTTATCAAGATTTTCTACTATATCATCATCCGATGACATTATATCCATCAGCGTCAGTGCATTTCCGTCTGTATCCGAATCTATCTCCTCATTTATCGAAACATCAAGGGCATTTTTCTTTGTACCACGAAAATACATCAATATCTCATTCTCTATACATCTTGACGCATAACTCGACAGCTTTATCTTTTTATCAGCCTTGAATGTATTTATCGCCTTTATCAGTCCTATTGTTCCCACTGAAACCAAATCGTCCTGCTCAAAGCCTGTCCCGTAATATTTTTTGACGATATGTGCCACCAAACGAAGATTATGTTCTACCAAAACATTCCTTGCATTGATATCTCCCTTTCGGGCAAGCTGTAAATATTTTTCTTCCTCACTCTCCGACAGCGGTCTTGGAAATGCTCCTCCGCCTGTTACATGGAGTATGAACAGCATGGATATCCTACTCAACAGTTCCCACAAAAAACCAAACATTCCGCAAATCACCTCTGTGAAATATCTATGCCGTTTCCATCAAAATAATCACGAATATTTCATATCTCTTTTCATCCACTCCATCAAAAGATCAGTTATATATTTTATTTCCCTGTCTGTCAGCTTCCTGTTTGTCGGGATATTATGCCACTTATAAAGACAATTCCTGCAACAACACCCCGTCGCTTTCATTGCTGTATATACAGGACGACCCCATTCCTTTATGTGTCCGTTATCCTTTGACATTATATGCAGAAGATATTTTTTCACTGCATCCTCGGTCTCTTTATAAATATTGTCTTGATTCGTTTTATAATATTCTCTTTCACGTCTGCTCAATATAATATCACTGTGCAGGGGAGATTTTGACAATTGCAGTAATATACTGTTGAAGGGATTATACAGGCTATGATCCTCCGATTCTTCATACTGCCTTTGCTTGGATTTTTTGGCTTCACATGATGATGACCTATCAAACGAACTGAAATTTATATCTGCCTTTTCAGCCTGTGCGAGCTGCATTTTTCTCGGTATTTTATATAACCTACCGTCTTTCATAAAATTTTCTCCAGTCTGCCTGAACACAAATGACACATTATTCATTATACACTGCTTTCTTGTATCCAATATCCAATCATAATTGCAAAGACGGGCATTTTCTCCCGATTCTCCTCCACAGGTCACACGTTCTATTTTTCCGCTCTTTAAATAATCCTTTATTTCTATACATTCAAGCATGGGTTCATGTATTATTTCCCTATGCTTTATCGGAAGCTCAAGAAATATCGGCAGTCTTTTATCTGCCATCCTCTGATTCTCACAGGTACATATCACTGTCACATTCTCATAGCCCTCTCCCCAATCTTCAGGCATACACTCCGAAAATCTCTCTATCCTCTTTGTTATTATCCTGAAATCTATATCAGACCTTGTATGTATCATTTTCCATATATCCTCACGCCACTCATCAGCCTCCTGTATAAAAAAATCAGAACTCAAACACGCATACACCGGACTTTCAGACGCTCTCAATTTATATTCACCGTATTTGTCTTTCCTGATAGGATAGTCAAATGCTTTTGTCTTTTCAACGACACTGCTGTCCTTATTGAATGCCCTATCTATCCTATAAACATAGCAGTTCAGGCAGCCTGCACTAACTCTTTTACAGCCATGCCACGGATTCCACACCGAATACACACTTATTCCCCTTCCCATGCATACAGTAAAACCTGTACCGTTTTTTATTGCGGTACAGGTTTTTATCATAAATCAAAAATTATTTCTTTGCAGTCTTTGTTTTCTTCTCTGTCTTTTCTTCGGCTTCATCAGCTTCTTCAGGCTTCGGTATTTCTTCCTTCACCTCAAATACGGCTGCACCAAAGGGCGGCAGGGTTATCAATGCGGAATGATACCACTGATTATGGCACACAGGCTCCGACTTTATCGGTACAGGATTAGTTGCTCCGCTTCCTCCGTAGCACTCACTGTCACTGTTCAGAACCTCTGTCATAGTACACGGATAATTTGTACCTACTCTGTAATTATCTCTCCTTACGGGTGACATATTCAGGAATATCGCATATTTTTGATTATCTGATATACGATAATATGCAAACATATTCTCATTTGCATTGTCCGCATCTATCCACAAAAATCCATCGGGATCATAATCTCTCTCATAGAATGCTGTATTGCTTGTTACCAGCCAGCACAGGTCTCTGAAATAATCATGGAACTGCTTATGCATCGGATATTCCTTTATCAGGAACCAATCCATTTCTCTTGTTTCATCCCATTCTCTGAACATTGCCAACTCATTGCCCATGAAATTCAGTTTCTTGCCGGGATGTGTCATCATATAAGCATAAAGCAGTCTCGCTTGAGCAAATTTATTGTAATAATCTCCGCCAAACATCTTCTGAACGATAGTTGCCTTTCCATGCACAACCTCATCATGTGACAGCGGAAGTATGAATCTTTCAAAATAGAAGTATGCCATAGACCAATTTATCTGATTATGACTGCCCTTTCTCCAAAGCGGATCGAGCTTGAAATATTTGAGCGTATCATTCATCCAACCCATGTCCCACTTGTAGTCAAAGCCCAAACCTCCATCTTGGGCGGACCTTGTGGTCCCTGGGTAGTCGGTTGAGTCCTCGGCCGCCAGGATGCAGCCCGGATGCATGCTTTTGAGACCGGCGTTCATGCGTCTGACAAATGAGACCGCCTCGTTGTTGACGCC
>CACXGJ010000172.1 GCA_902767125.1 uncultured Ruminococcus sp.
TGTTAAAAAAGCATACAACGGAAAAGAAGCAGTTATACTTGTTGCAACAAGCGGTGATACAGGTAAGGCAGCTTTGGAGGGCTTTAAGGATGTTGACGGTGTAAAGATAATGGTATTCTATCCCGTTGACGGTGTAAGCCCCATGCAGAAGCGTCAGATGGCTACCCAAAAGGGTAATAATGTCAATGTAGTTGCAATTAAGGGAAATTTTGATGATGCCCAGACAGGCGTTAAAAAGATATTCACGAATAATGACATAAAAGAAAAGTTAGCCCAAAACAATATGCTTTTCTCAAGTGCCAACTCTATCAACTGGGGCAGACTTCTTCCACAGATAGTATATTATTTTTCTGCTTACTGTGATATGGTAAATGAGGGTAAGATATCGGCAGGTGACAGTGTGAATGTTGCAGTGCCTACGGGTAATTTCGGTAATATCCTTGCATCTTTCTATGCAATGAATATGGGACTCCCCGTAAAGAAATTCATCTGTGCATCAAATTCAAACAATGTCCTGACGGATTTCATAAAGACAGGTACTTATGACAAGCAGAGAAAATTCTATACAACCATGTCACCGTCAATGGATATTCTTGTATCAAGTAATCTTGAGAGACTTCTCTATCATCTTACAGGTGAAAATGATGTAAAGGTAGCCGAGCTTATGAAAGCACTTTCAAGTGAGGGCAAATATACGGTTGATAATGATGTTAAGGCACAGCTTGACAAATATTTCTGGGGTGGCTTCTGTGATGATGAGAATACACAGAAGACTATCAAAGACCTGTATGAGAATGAGAATTATCTCTGTGATACACATACAGCGGTTGCAGTGAATGTATATCAGCAGTATGTAAGTGAAACAGGGGATACTACACCTGTTATACTTGCTTCAACGGCAAGTCCGTATAAATTTGCACAGAGCGTTCTTACAGCTATTACAGACGAAAAACTCCCCGAAGATGAATTTGCAATGGTGGATGAACTTTCGGCAAAAACAAAGACGGCTATTCCTGCACCGCTTGCAGTGCTTAAAAATGCAGAAGTCAGATTTACATTTGAGTGTGAAGTTGACGAAATGCCCGAAACAGTCCTTGACAGCCTTTCAATAAAATGAGGTCACAGGGATGATATATACAATAGCTGACCTGCACTTGTCATTCGGAGAAGACAAGTCTATGGAGGTTTTCAGAGGCTGGGAGAACTACACCGACCGTATAAAACAAAATTGGCAGAGGCTCGTTGAACCGGATGATACCGTTGTCATAGCAGGAGATATCTCATGGGCGATGAAGCTGAATGAAATAAACAAGGATTTTGAGTTTATACAGCGTCTTAACGGAAAGAAAATAATCCTCAAGGGCAATCATGATTATTGGTGGACGACCAAATCCAAAATGGACAGGTATCTTGCGGAAAACGGCTTTGACAGCATAAGTATATTGCACAATAATTATTTTTTGGTGGAGGACACAGCAATATGCGGAACAAGAGGCTGGTTCTATGATGCGGAAAAGGATGAGGATATGCTGATACTCAAAAGAGAGGTCGGCAGACTCAAAATGTCGATAGAGCCTGCATTGAAGGACGGCTATGATCCTGTTGTGTTCCTGCATTATCCGCCGATATACAATAACATCGAGTGTTCCGAGATAATGAATGTTTTGAGGGAGTACAATATCAAAAAATGCTTTTACGGTCATGTCCACGAGGGCAATGCAGCCAAAAAAGCATTCAACGGTGAGAAGGACGGGATAAATTTCAGGCTTATAGCCTGTGATTATATAAAATTTACCCCTGTGTCAATAAAATAAAACTTGATAAATCAATAATTATGTGTTATAATCTTTATTGATTTTTCTATAAAAAATTGGAGGAAATTAAAAAATGAAACTTGTATCATCAAATCAAATTGAAACAAACCGTTATGAACTCGTTATCGAGATAGACGGCGAGACTTTTATGAAAACTGTAAATGCCATTTACAAAAAAGAAGTTAAAAATATCAATATCCCCGGATTCAGAAAGGGTAAGGCTCCCCGTTCCGTTATCGAAAAAATGTACGGCAAGGGTGTTTTCTATGAGGATGCAATAAAGGAGCTGTATCCGTCGGCAGTTGAATTTGCCATTGCACAGACAGGTCTCGAAATCGTAAAGGATACTCCCGAAATAGATATCGAAAAGGCTGACAGTGAGGCACTTGTTATAAAAACAAAGTTCACAACTGAACCCGAAGTTACTATCGAGGGCTATAAGGGCATAGCTGTAAAGCCTATGTCAA
>CACXGJ010000173.1 GCA_902767125.1 uncultured Ruminococcus sp.
CTTTTCTTTTGATTTTTGTTTCTATGTCAGCGAGCCTTGTAGGAACAGGTATATGACTTTCATTATCAGTCAATCTCAATGCAAGTGCTGTTGCAGAATGTAATGATATATAATTTCCTACTGAAAGAAATATCGGCTTCACAAAGTTTTGTGTTCTGATCGCACGTCCGTAAATTTCATCATTTATCACAATATCAGTATAACTACCTTTGTATATGCCGGGCTGGGTGTAATTAGTATCATTTATGCGGTAATATGTTTTTGCAACGCCTATTGCAGGCTTATCCAAATAAAAAGATGAATATGTTGCAATGCCCATGTGTCTTGGATGCAGATAACCGTTTCCGTCAAACATATAAATGTCGGGTATATTTTTTAGAAGCTTCACTGTTTGAGCAATTAAGGGAAATTCCCTGAACGATAAAAATCCCGGTATATACGGCACTGTTATCTCATCACTGCAATATTGCTTTTCAATTACGTTATGAGTATTTACATCAATTATCACTATACAGCATACGGCATATTCTTTATCATTTTCCTTCCAATACGCCAAGTCCACTCCCCCAACGGTTCTTATATAAGAAATATCAAATCTATCCCGGCATACTACTTTATCCTTTAACGCATTTTGTATTTTCAAATATTCTTCCTGCATCCTTACTTCACTCTCCTGATCATCAAACTGACGATTTTATTTTGATTCGCTTTTATCTATAAATAATTATAATATAGCTTTGCTGTTACTTCAAGTAAAAAATATTACAGATGATTTACAGTACCTGTGATATGTCTTCAGGGATGTCGGGAACCACTTTGTAACAAAATGAATACTATAACTATGGGATAGCTTCTGTGTTAAAGATAGAAATATATGTAGTTATGAGGGAATAAAATGGAACAATGGTGGATTTTATGGGGTTTGATGATACCCTTTATCGGAACTACAGCAGGTGCAGCAGTGGTTTTTTTGATGAAAAGCAAGATCGGTGTTTGTGTAGAGAAGCTGTTGACAGGCTTGGCTTCGGGTGTCATGCTGGCGGCTTCTGTATGGTCGCTGCTGTTGCCGTCCCTGTCTTTGTCAGAAGATCAGCCTGTGACATTTTTACCTGCAGTGACAGGTTTTTTGGCGGGTGTTCTGTTTTTGATGCTGACAGACAGGCTTATGCCACAGTGGCTTTTAAAAAATGTCAGAAAAAAAACGATTTGCACGAAAAAAAACAGTATGATGATATTTGCCGTAACTCTGCACAATATACCCGAAGGCATGGCGGTGGGTATTGCATTGTCAGCGGCATTCTGCAGTCACAGCGGTATTACGGCTGCATCAGCCATAGCACTGTCTGTCGGTATCGCTATACAGAATTTTCCGGAGGGTGCTATTATTTCAATGCCGCTGAAATCTGAAGGCAGATCAAAGAAAAGAGCTTTTTTAACAGGTATGCTTTCGGGCATTGTCGAGCCGATATTCGGGTTTATCACTATCCTGCTGACAAGTCTTATCATACCAATGATGCCTTATCTGCTTGCATTTGCAGCAGGTGCTATGATTTATGTCGTGGATGAGGAGCTGATTCCGGAGGCTCACAGCGGAAGATATCCCGAATTGGCAACAATCGGCTTATCCATAGGATTTGCACTTATGATGGCACTTGATGTTGCTTTTGGCTGATCATACCGAAATCGTAAAAAACGCACTCCCAAAACAACAGCTTTTTTTGGAGTGCGTTTTTTCTTGACCTTATACATTTTTTTACATCTCCTCAAATTATAATAAAAATAACTTGACAAAATTGTAAAATAGTTGTATGATAGTATCACTATAATATTAAAGAAAGGGTGAATTTCATGATGATGTTTAATACACGACCTAATATGTATCACATTAGTATAATACCGAAACAGAATTGTGAAATTTGCCGTTTTATAAACATTTGTGTCGGATAGCTGTATCGTCACGCATATATGGCAGTTTTATATGTATTTTTTGCACTTCTGTTTCAATACAGAGGTGCATTTTTTTATTTGAAAAAATCAGGTGATAAAATGAAATTGGAAATTATAAAAAAATTAAATATGGAAGAATACAGTTGGTGCAGTTCTGCCGTCCTGATAGAATTATCAGACGGAAAAGGTGTATTAACAAGTATAAAAACAGATTATGATGAAGATTACTGCCAAAAATCCACACTGATTTTAAACGGTAAACCGCTTATTCAGGGAGAATATCCGATTTGCCCCACTTGTTCTGCAATGATTGCAAGGGGATATGGTATTGAAAAAATTGACACTCCGGAATTGCAGAAAATCAGTGATAAAGTAAATTCACCTTTTGTCAGTCTGAAAACAGCAATAGAAAATATAAAGTCAATCATTGGATTGCTTAATGACGGATATTATATAATAGCAGATGCAATGCTTTATCCGACAGACGGGGAAAATCATTTTTTTATGAATGTACCCGATAAGGCTGATTACATGGAAGCCGCAACACCGGAATATTACAACAGTGATTTTATGGAAGTTGCAGACGGTTTTCCGGCATATATTTATCCTACACAGTCAAATTTATGTTTAAACATTGACAGGGCAAAATATTATCTTGATATGATAGAAAAAGAAAATGCTCCCCGTGCGATTGCCTATTATCAATACGGATTTTTATGTGCTTTGCTTGACGGTCATCACAAGGCTTATGCGGCGGCTTTAAAGGGGGCTATGATGCACAGTATTGTAATTATTCCTATACAATACGTTTTGAATGATATGAATAAGCAAGAAATATTTGCTGTTTTTGGCGATATAAAAATAAATATGAAAGAATTACCGAATTTTAAGCCTGATGATAAAATGATTAAAAATATA
>CACXGJ010000174.1 GCA_902767125.1 uncultured Ruminococcus sp.
TGAATTTCATATCGGGAGAAAAGATATATTTCATTTCTTTATCCGCATATCTTGATGAAAGCGGGGATTCATAGGTATCTCTCATAATTCTTTCTCACTTTCGGTTTAAGTTTCGGCTTTGCCCACGCACGGCAGCTTTTTGTCAAAATCCACTCCGCCACGTTCCTTGCCTTCGAGGAATTTTTCGGGTATCTTTGTGGGATATCTTCCCGAAAAACACGCATCACATATTCCCGCATTTTTGCAGAAAAGCATCTCATTGAGCTTATCGGGCGGCAGGAATCCCAATGTATCCGCACCTGTCAGTTCACATATCTCATCAATGGTATGCTTCACGGCAATAAGCTCTCCCCTTGAGGGGATATCCGTTCCGTAAAAGCATGGCCATATAAACGGCGGTGAGCTTATACGCAAATGAACTTCACTTGCACCTGCATTTCGGAGCATTTTCACTATTCTGTCACAGGTCGTGCCACGAACAATGGAGTCATCTATCACGACAACTCTTTTTCCTTTCAGGACTGAACTCAAGGGATTCAGCTTCAGCTTGACACTGTTTGCACGTTCCTTTTGTGTAGGCTTTATAAAGGTTCTTCCGATATAGCCGTTTTTAACAATACCCTTTTCATAGGGTATGCCTGATTCCTCGCTGTAGCCGATAGCCGCATCTATACCCGATTCGGGTACTCCTATGACCATATCCGCTTCAACGGGAAATTCCCTTGCAAGTATCCTTCCGGCTTCCTTTCTCGACTGATAAACACTTATACCGTCTATTTCGGAATCAGTTCTCGCAAAATATATATACTCAAAAACACAGAGGGATTTCTTATCAGGCTTTGAGCAGTTGGTTCTTATTGATTCAATGCCCTTTTCGCTGACAACGACTATTTCACCGGGATCTATATCCCTGACAAATTCGGCACCGCACGCTGCCAATGCACAGCTTTCCGATGCAAATACAACAGATTTTCCTATCTTTCCCATGCACAGCGGTCTGAAGCCGTGAGGGTCTCTTGCCGCAATGAGCTTTTTAGGACTCATTACAAGAAGTGAATATGCTCCGTCAATCTGTTTCATAGTCCTTTCAACAGCTTTTTCGATACTGCCCGAATGTACTCTTTCTCTTGCGACGAGATAGGCTATCGCTTCGGAGTCTATTGTCGTCTGAAAAATAGCTCCCCTGTGTTCAAGCTCACGTCTTATTTCATAAGCGTTTGTAAGATTTCCGTTGTGTGCGATGGCAAGCGTTCCCTTTACATAACGCATAACAAGCGGCTGTGAGTTTTCACGCACACTGCCGCCTGCTGTTGAATACCTTACATGGGAAACAGCCATCTGACCGACAAGTCCGTCAAGAACCTCATTGTCGAAAACCTCGCTGACAAGTCCCATATTTTTATAGCTGCTTATAACGCCCCTGTCATTCACCGCAATGCCACATCTTTCCTGACCTCTGTGCTGCAATGCAAGAAGTCCGTTATAACAGGCATAAGCAGGAGCTATGCTGTCATCTCCGTATATGCCGAATACACCGCATTCCTCATGCAGCTCCTCGGAAAAATATTCCTGTGAATTGATGCTCAAAAGAGTCAAACCCCCTATAAAGTTAGGAATTGGAAGTGAGGAGTGAGAAACATTCATTTCTCACTGCTCATTACTCATTTCTCACTGTCCGAGTCCGATACGCTTCATCATTTCGGCATAAGCTTCTTCAACTCCGCCGAGGTCTCTCCTGAAGCGATCCTTATCGAGCTTCTCATGTGTTTTTATATCCCAGAAACGACAGGTATCGGGGGATATCTCATCTGCAAGAACTATCTCACCGTCAACAGTCTTACCAAATTCAAGCTTGAAGTCGATAAGCTCAACGCCTACGCCTGCAAAAAATTCTACCATATATTTGTTTATATCAAGAGCCATTTTGCTGATGGTATCAATATCCTCCCATGTAGCTGCACCGATCGCAACAGCATGATATGAGTTGATAAGAGGATCGCCGAGTGCATCATCCTTGTATGAAAATTCAAGAACAGTTGTTTTGAGTTCTGTGCCTTCCTCAAGACCAAGACGTTTTGCCATTGAGCCTGCTGCCTTGTTTCTGATGATTACCTCGAGAGGAGCTATTTTGACTTGTTTAACGATAGTTTCCCTGTCGCTCACCTGTTCTACGAAATGTGTATGTATGCCTTTTTCTTCAAGAAGCCTGAACATAAAGTTGGACATTTTGTTATTTACAATGCCCTTGCCTGTGATAGTGCCTTTTTTAAGTCCGTTGAATGCGGTAGCATCATCTTTATACTCTACCATACAGTAATTGGGTTCTGACATTGCGTATACCTTTTTTGCCTTGCCTTCATACAAAAGTTCTGCTTTTTCCATTTTAAAATACCCCTCTCAAAATTAACGGCTAAAAATTTTTTTATCGTTTCCAAAAACTGAAACGGTTATTATAATTATACATCTTTATAATGATTTAAGCAAGTTTTTATCGTGACTAAATATTTTTTTGACATTTCAACTATTATTTTTTATTTTAAAAGCCGTTTTTTTGCTTTTTTTAACAAAAAACCTAAAAATGAATTTTTTTCGTTCCAAACTTGCAAAAATCTCTTGATTATTTTAAATTGATATGTTAA
>CACXGJ010000175.1 GCA_902767125.1 uncultured Ruminococcus sp.
ATATGTGTCGGAGCATTTATGGTAAGCTTGAGTAAAAAGAATAATACAAAGTATGTCGGGCAGATAATAGCCGGATTTGGTATATTATTCTTTGGAATGACAACAATGAGTGATAATCTGAAACCGTTAGCATCGTCTGATTTTTTTCAGTCGATAATAACATCGGTAAGTGATCCGTTTATAGGAATAATATTTGGAACGTTATTTGCAGGAGTGGTTCAGAGTTCATCGGCAACAGTCGGTGTGTTGCAGGCGTTGGGTGCAGCAGGAGCATTGGCATTGCCAAATGCTGTATATATAGTATATGGAATACATATAGGAGCGTGTGTCACTTCTGTAATTTCTTCGATAGGAGCGACAAAGGCTGCTCGAAGAACTTCTCTTTCATATGTTATTTTTTGTTCGATAGGTGTACTGATGTTCACGTTGATAACGATATTTACACCGTATGTTTTATGGATAGAAAATTCTACCGATAATGTATCGCTTCAAATATCGCTTGTACATATTATATTCAGTATAGTTTCAACTATAGTTCTTTTACCGTGCAATGATCTTATTATAAAGATGTCATATATGATAATAAGAGGAGAGGAAAGCACAGACAAAGAGGCTTGTCATTTGAAATATGTTGATGAAAGAATCCTTAAAACGCCTCCTATTGCAGTGAATCAGATAACAAAAGAGATACAGAGAATGGGCAGGCTTGCCAAGAAGAATTTTATACTTTCAATGGAAGCATTGCTTGAGCAGGATAAGAATAAGATAGAACAGGTGGAAGCAAATGAGGAGGTAATAGATTATCTCAATCACATGATAGCGAACTATCTTGTCAAGATAAATGCTTTGGCGATAGAGGATGCAGACCGTGAAAAGATAGGTAAATTTTATCATGTCGTGAGTGATATGGAAAGAATAGGTGACCATGCAGAAAATATTTGTGAAATAGCAGGTATGCAGATAGATAAGAATGAGATGTTCAGCGAAAAGGCTGTTTTGGAAATAAATGAGTTGAAGGAACTTGTGACGAGTGTGATAGACAATTCATTGAAGATATTTGACGGAGAATCACGTGACAGAGATATGTTCAAGCTTGTCGGTGACACAGAACAGCAGATAGATGATAAGACCGAGCTTTTCAAAGACAGGCATATCGAGCGTTTGCGTAAGGGTGAATGTGATGCAACAGTAGGTACACTTTTCATGGAGCTTTTGACAAATCTCGAAAGAATAGCTGATCATAGTACGAACATAGCCTTTTCATTCTTTCCTAATTTCAAGCCCATTCAGAGTGGGACGTAAATAATTGGATACATTTTTTCGGTAAATTTGTTTATTATATCCGAAGACTGTTTATAGAAAAAGTTGTATAATAATCTTATTATGTAAAAAATGGAGGAATTTTTATGTATTGTAAACAATGTGGTTATCAGCTTGATGCTAATGCAGGCTCATGTCCAAACTGTGGCATGGAAAAAGGAGCAGGCAACATCTTTTGTCCAAACTGCGGTACACCAAGAAATGGTCAGGATAATTTTTGCTCAAACTGCGGATTCAACTTTTCGCTTTCAAATCCGGTAGAAACAAGCGGTTATGCAGACACACCTGCACCGATAAGTCATAATAGTACGTATCCCACTGTTCCCGTACAAAATAATATGACAACTGCATCAGGATTTGACTTCAAGTCATATATGCTTGAAAGCTGGAATAATGTAAAATCTGTCATTGGAATGTCTGATAAATTAAAGATGGGACTTCGTTATGGATCATATGCTGTATCAGTTCTTATATTTGTGTTCATGATGTTTCCTGTGGTTTCAGTGAGCGTTGATACAGTATTTTATTCAGACAGCTATTCATATAATCTGTTCGGAGTTTCAACATTCGGAGCAACGATGTATTTATTTGCATTGTTGGCGGCAGTGGCAACATTTTTGCCTCATGTTCAGAATTTTATAAAAAATAACCCGAAGCTGGAGCCATTTGCTTATCTCATCGTACCATTTTTGGAGCTTATAGGAATGTTGAGTTTCTTTGTAGGCTTGGGTTCTGCAAAATCAAAGGTACCGACAATTTTAAGTGATAACATAAAAGTAAATATAAGTTTTTTCGGCATATTGATAATATTGCTTTCAATTGCGGGTATAGGTGCAGCCGTTTACCATTTCATAAAGTATGATCTTGCATATATGAAAGTGAATAATCCCTTTGTAGGTAATGCTGCCAAAAAACCTTCTGACAGTATAACAGATGCTATGAATGGTGATACATATAATAATACTGTTTATAGAGGAAATGATATAAATAGCGGTAATAATGATGGTCAACATTAATTAAAATTAAGTTGTCAGAAAATAAAGACCGGGCAATCCTTTTGGACTGCCCGGTCAATAATTTATAATAATATTTAGAAATTATTTATTTTTGTTGTAAATTATTTCAAGACCATAAAGCAAAAGCTCGTCATTAAGTATGATATCATGTTTACAGTGAGGAATTATGACAGGTGAAATGCCACCTGTTGCGATGATGGTCGGAGTGCCATCAATTTCAAGAGCCATTATGTCAAGCAGACCATCTATCATAGCAGCATTTCCAAGAACGATTCCTGAACGCATACAGTCTATAGTGTTTGTACCGATAGCTTTTTTAGGAGGTTCAAGTGCAATCCCCTGAAGCTGGGCGGCATTTTTGGTAAGTGATTCCATAGATACCTTTACACCGGGGATGATCACACCTCCTCGATAACAGGAATCTTTATCAACAACGCATATAGTTGTAGCAGTACCCATATCTATGACCATCAGAGGCTTCGGATAGAGTGCAATGGCAGCAACTGCACCTACAACGAGATCACTTCCAAGTTGTGCAGGGTTATCTATTTTGATATTGAGACCTGTCTTTATTCCGGGGCCGACTATAAGAGGAATATGTGAGATGACCATTTTGACAGAAAGTTTAAGTATATCATTCAGTTGAGGAACTACAGAGGAAATGATACCTCCTTCAAAGTCATTCAAAGAAAGATGATTTAATTCGATAAGTGTTTTTATTTGAACGGCATATTCATCTGCAGTTTTATTTTTATCCGTACCTATACGGGAAATAAAAGCTGTCTTACCATCCGAGATACCGCCGAATACGATATTTGTGTTTCCTACATCAATAGCCAAGATCATTTTTTGAGATTCTCCTTTATATTTGATTCATTTTGGATAAGATGGACATCAAGCTGATTGAATGGGATAGTGATACCGTTTTGTTCAAGAGCAGTTTTGATATTTTCCTGTATTGAGTAAAAAACTTTCCAGTAATCTTGAGATACGCACCATACCCATACACTAAGATCAACGCTGCTTTCGTTGAGTCTTTCAACAGCAACACGATTGTATTTGTCTTTGAGTATCGGTTCATAGTTGTTTATAAGTTCCATTATAATACTACGAGCTTTTTCAATATCTTCGGAATAAGATATTGGAATAATAAGATCGACTCGTCTTTCCTCACGGACAAAGTAATTTGTTATATTGTTTGATGTAAGACGGGAATTTGGGATAAGAATTTCTTTGTTGTCATATGTGCAGAGAGTAGTGTACATCATGTCTATTCTGACGATATTACCTTTGAGTCCCTCAGTTTCAATATAATCACCGACCTTAAGTTTTTTGTTGATGATGATTAGCATACCGCTTGCTACATTTGCAAGACTGTCTTTGAGAGCAATACCGATGGCAAAGGTTGCGGCACTGACAGTAGCAATAAGTGTAGTGATGTCGAATACGATAGAAGAGAGTACGCATAATATAACAAGGACTTTGAGAACGGCATTTGCTGTTGAATTAAAAAAAGATATGACAGTTTTATCAACTTTAGCTCCTGTCATAGCTCTGACGACTATTTTGCAGATTAGTTTGGTGAGCCACCAGCCGAGAAAAAAAATTATCAGTCCTGCAATGAGCTTGGGAAAAGCACCGATAAGCCAATTGTATATACCTTCAAGCCATTGTTGAGCAACAGACAGATTTTTTTCAACATCTTTGTTGATATTGATGACATTGTCAAGAATAAAATACATTATTTTGAGCCTCCTTTATATTTTGGTCTCATATATTATAACATATAATCAATAAATATAAAAGAAAAAAATGTTATATTTTTCTATCTATTGAAAAAAAATGTAAGTTAGTGTATTATTTTTATATAGTAATAAGTATTGGAGGAATATAAAAATGACAGAGGATATAAATAAAAATATTATATATTATGGAGTTTATGATACAGAAAGAGAGAAATTGGATACAAATGATATACTTTGTGCAGTAAGGAAACGTTTTTTTTCGACAGGCTCGAAACAAAAAGGACGGGGCAATATAAAGACAAATGAGGGATTGTATAATTACAGCTATGTCATGGAATACGGAGTAAGTTTGCGTTACAGAAAACTGAAACCAAATGGTCAGCAGCTTGAAAGGGTATTTGATATAGCAGGAGGATATTTTGTTGAAACTCTTGATGAAAAACATAGAGCTGTAAAAAAAGCTTTTTTTGACAGCAGGCATAATTGGAAAAGAACACAGTTTTTGTCCTACGAAAATGAAAACACCAATTATGAGATTTATCCTTCAAAGGATGGTAATAAGCCTGTATTAATATTAAAGACTTCTGAAGATATACAAAAGCTCTATGCTTTTGATATGCTTATTGAAGATACGATGATGGATAGGCTAAATAGAGTTGTGGGAGAGCCGAAAATATTATGTTCGACAAATTTCGGAAAATTATATTTTTGTACTTATGAGGAGTGTAATAAAAGGAAAGAAGTTCTGAAAAATTTATCTGTATCTGATGAGGTGTACATCAATACCGAAGTATATGTAGACATTCCAATGAAAGATACAGTAGATATAGTTGAAGGGGTGAATGAGATCACCATTGAAGATAAAGAAGAAAATGAGCCTGTTATAAATGAAAGTCCAATCGAAAATAACATTGAAGAATCTGTTGAAAATGAAATAATAAAAGAAGTTGCAATGATTGAACAAAGTGATACGGAAGATATAAGATTTGAATTGTGTAATGATGCACCTTGTGAAAGAAAATGCAAGTTTGTCGGAGAGTGTCCTTATGAAAAAGTAGATAAACAGATAATAGATTCCAAAGGAGAAAGATATGTTTATTTCGGGGAGATATCTGATGATAAGCGTAATGGTAACGGCAGAACTGTTGCCAAAAGCGGTGAAACAGCGTATGAAGGTCAATATATTAACGGAATGAGAGATGGTATCGGAACTTATTATTACAAGTCAGGGGAATTATGTTATGCCGGAAGTTGGGAAAAAAATAAAAAGAATGGCTTTGGAGTACTTTTTTCAAGGGATAGCAAAATTTTTTTTGCAGGTGAATGGTGTGATGATGAGCAGATAAATACAGGTGCTTTATTTGATAGTAAAGGAAAATTGCTTTATTGCGGAAATATGAACGATGGTATAAAACAGGGAATAGGAATGACATACAACGATATCAACGGAAATTATTTTGTAGGAAAGTATAAAGATGGAAATTTTATATTCAGCGGAACAGAATTCGATAATAATGGAACATTGCTGTATACAGGGGGATATAGGGATAATAAAAGAAATGGTTCAGGAATATCATATAACCCCGACGGAAGTTTAAGATATAAGGGTGAATGGTCTGATAATTTGTATGAGGGTTCCGGAACACTTTATCTTGAAGATGGAGGAGTTTTTGAAGGACAATTCAAGCTTGGTAAGGCATCGGGAAATGGAGTGTTGACGGACAATGATGGTAGGATGATATATGCAGGAAATTTCGATGGCGGTATGTATAACGGAACAGGGAGAATTTTTTTATATAACGGAGGCTATGCAGAGGGAGAATTTAAAGACGGAGAATCTAATGGGATATTTACAGAGTATAATGTGGATGGTCAAGTGGAATATGTCGGAGAGTGGCATGATATGCACAGGAACGGCATGGGAACAGAATATAAAAATGGTGAAAAAATATATGAAGGAGAGTTTATGGATTCTGTATATCATGGTCAGGGAAGACAATTTTGCAATGGCTGTGAAATTTATACAGGAAACTTTGTATCAGGAATGAGAAACGGATATGGTACCGAAATAAAAAATGGAAAAATATATTATAGAGGGATGTGGAAAAAGGGATTGTATGATGGTTCGGGCATGATATTTGAAAATGGCAGTCTGAAATATCTTGGTATATTCAGGAATGGCATGAAAAACGGGAGAATAAATGAATTGTCCGGCAATAGTGTCATAAGAGAGTCAGTGTACGAAAATGATGAGCTTGTATATATGAGAGAGTATTTGTCGGATGGAACACTTGTATATTACGGAAGTATGAGTAACGGAACAAAAAATGGAATGGGCTGTGAATTTAGTAAGTCGTTTGAAAAGAACTTTGAGGGAATATTCAAAAACGGTACGGGTGAGAAACCAATGAAAGTCATATTGAAAAAACTTGATTATATACCGCCGTGTGAAGAATTGAAAGATACAGAATATGAAAAGTACAGGATATTGCCCGAAACAGCGATAGATATGGAGATATCGATCGGCAAAGCGAAGGGGATATATACCGGTCAATTAAAGGATAATATTCCTGACGGAGAGGGAACAGTGCTTTATTCTGATCACAGATATACAGGGGAGTTTTCTATGGGAAAACCGAAGGGGCGTGGTATGATATATATGAGTGATGGAACAGAAAAGAAAGGTGTTTTTTCAACAGAAAGTTTTACAAACAGTATCAAACTGAAATTTTCAGAGATAGAATATTATTATAAAGGTGTGAAATGATGAAAGTATTGTATGTATCTGATCTTGACGGAACTCTTTTGGATAAAAACGCAAAATTAAGTGAGCGTTCTGCCGAGATCATCAGCGGATTGATAAAAAAAGGAATGCTGTTTTCGGTTGCAACAGCAAGAAGTCAGTCCAGTGTAAGCATATTGAATAAGCTGGATATAAGTATTCCATGCATACAGCTCAACGGAGTTTTGATGTATGATTTCAGGAATAAAAAATATATCGGCTGTACACCAATGGAAACGGAAACAGCCGATAGGATAATAAATATATTGAAGTCATTTAACAGAATGTCGTTTGTGTATAAATTTGATGAAGACTGCGGTATAAATGTAGAGTTTGAGAAATTGCAGAATGAAGTTGAGAAAAATTTCTTCAATGCAAGAAAGGATCAGGATTATAAAAGTTTCAAACAAGTGAAAAACATAACTGCCAATGAAAATGACAAAATAATATATTTCACTATGGTAGATGAATATGAGAGATTGATGCCAATATATGAGGAAATAAGAAGGGTTCCGAAAGCCAAGCCGACATTATACAGTGATAATTATTCCAATCTGTATTTTTTGGAAGTATTCAGTGCAGATGCTACAAAGGCAACGGGAGTAATGAAATTAAAGGATATGCTCAATGCTGATAAAGTTGTGACATTTGGAGATAATCTTAATGATATAGATATGTTGAGGGTATCTGATGTCGGAATAGTTGTAGGAGATTGCGTTGAAGAAGTAAAAAAATATGCAGATATCATAATAGGAAAAAGTTATGAGGATGGAGTGGCAGAATATCTTTTGAGCGAATATGGGTGATTCTTACTGAAAAAATTCCATATCATCATGTAATTGATTGTTTGGCTTTGGAGCAAAAGGAACTGTGTCAAAAACCTCGACTATCTTGTCACGTGACCACAAGGACGGAGTGATACGTATAGCGAAGCCATAACCGTTATCCATACGCCATTGATGACTTTGAGCCTGTGGGATGCCATAGACCGAAAGTAAGGTCATGATAATACCACCGTGAGTGATAACAGATGAAGCTGTGATATTGGAAGAAATTATCTCTTCAACAATATGTTCAAAAGCCTTGCATATCCTGAAAGCAAATTGTTTTCCGGATTCACCATTAGGCGGAGGGAATTGATCTGAATTTTGCAGCCATGAAGAAAATGATGGATCACTTGCAAGGTCAATGGCACTTTTTCCTTCCCAGTCACCAAAATTACATTCGCTCAAATCACCGACTGTTCTTATTTCATTTTCAGGATAAATTATAGAGCAGGTTTCTGTACATCTTGTGAGAGGACTTGAAAAAACCATTTGAGGGTGTGGATAACCGTAGTCATTTTTTATTTTTTCAAGTGAGCTTATTCCTTTTTGTGAAAGATGAACGTCCGTAGAGCCTATATATCTCCCTTTGAGAGTTTCATCAATGGAACCATGACGTATAAGATATATTACATAAGACTGCATAAATATCATATCTCCTTTTTTATAATAAATTATTCGCCAAAAAATAAAAAATTTCCAAAAAAACTTTACAAACAGTTTTAAATGTTATATAATTTACATACTGTATTTGATTTATTGAATGTTCTAAATTTCAGCATAAATTAAATATATAATTTTGTTTGTATAATGTCAAGGGGTTTTAAAAGTATATGAGTGATTTTTCGAGAATGATCACGTTGCTTAGAAAAGAGAAAGGCTTAAGCCAAAAGCAGGTGGCATTGGAGCTTGAGGTATCACAGGCATTGCTTTCTCATTATGAAAAGGGGATTCGGGAATGTGGACTGGATTTTGTAGTTAAAATGGCAGATTATTATAATGTGTCTTGTGACTATATTTTGGGCAGAACATCTGAAAGAAGCAGTTCAAATGCCGTATCATACTCTTTGAATGGTGATATTGAAAAAATAAATATAAAAAATAGTGCAGTGCTTGATTCAAATAAGAAAATGATAGTTGATTCACTTGAAGTGGTGTATGGTCTTTTGGAACAGACAGGAAGTAAAGGATTAAATGCTGAAGTATCATCATATCTAATGGTCAGTATATATAAGGTCATAAGGATATTGTATTCTTCAAATCCCAAAAATCCTCAAGCGATGTTTTCAATAATTCCCGAATTATATTCAGGATTATCAACGGCACTTCAAAGTATTAATGAATCAAATGCCAAAAATTTATCATCGGGCAAAAATTCGGATATAAAACTTGCACCATCACTTTCACCGGAGATAATTTCAAGATATTATGGAGAGCTGTCATCTTCATTATATGAGCTTATTCAAAGAACAGAAGAAAAAATAAAAAAACTTTGTTAGTACACAATCGGAGTACAGTTTTTTGAGGCCGTACTTCGTTTTTTTTAGAGAGACGAATGATATGATATATATAATTGAAAATGTATGTAACTTGGATTCGGGTTTTATTGAAAGGGCAATTGGAAAATTGAGTGTCAGTAGAAGAAAAGATATGGAGAAATATTCTTTGTTGAGCGATCGGATAAACAGTTGTGCGGTATATTTACTGTTAAGATATGGCTTGTTAAAAGAATATGGTATAAAGATTAAGCCTGAATTTGAGTTCGGGAAAAGAGGAAAACCATATTTAAAAGATATCAAAGGGATATATTTTAATTTTAGCCATTGTAAAAATACAGCAGTGTGTATATTATCACGGAATGATACTGCAATAGATGTTATGGATATAAGAAAAATTCACAGAGGTGTGTTAAAAAGATGCTGTACAGCCGAAGAAATACAAAAAATAAACAGCAGTGAATTTCCCGACAGAGAATTTACTAAATTCTGGACCAGAAAGGAATGCTATTCAAAATTGGATGGTAGAGGTTTACAACTCGATTTTGCAGGAATAGATGAAAAACTGACTGAAATGTATGATATTTATACAGAAGATTATGGAGAGTATATTTTGTCATATTATTCCTGTAAAAAAGTTAATACTATAAAAGTGGAAGCAGATGAATTGTTGATGATAGAGTAATATTTTTGATGAGTTTTTAGAGGTGATGAAAATGTTAGATTTCAGTTTTATATGTCCTACAAATAATATGGATATGTTCAATAAAAATGTTTCAGAATCCCTTGAAAAACAGACTTTCAGGAATTTTGAAGTTATATGTGTAGATACCCAAAAGGAGCATTTCTCATCAGCAGCAAATGCACTTAATTATGGCGCTTCTTTATCTTCAGGAAAATATCTTGTTTTTCTTCATCATGATATTGTGATAGAAGATAAACGATTTGTTGAAAAATTGTACAAGCTGGTAAACAAATACGATTTTTTTATTGGCGGAGTTGCCGGTGCAAGATTCAAAGAACACACATTCCATATAAAAAATAATATTTATACTAATATTATTGATGGTCCTGAAAAAGTAAGAAATCCTTGGTTTAAAAAGATAAAAAAAGTTATAAGTGCTGAAACTGTAGATGAATGTTTTTTTGTCATTCCGAGAAAAGTTTTCGATAAAAGACAATTTATTGAATATTTTCCGTCATGGCATTTATATTCTGTCGAATATTCTTTGTGGGCGAATAAGACCTGTCCGGGCAGTGTAAAGGTATTTCCTTTGAAATTATATCATATATCAGATGGTGCAAGTATGGATAAAAGCTATTTTAAAACCCTTGATTTGATAAGAAAGGAGTATAATCAAGATATCTGTACAACTGTGAACTCCTGGTGCAAAAATGAGTGTCTGTATCAGATAAAGGTTATATGCAGAAACGAATGGTTGCATAGAATCAAGTCAAATTATAGAAATAAGCTAATGCACAGGATAAAAATCAAATATGGAAAGATTTCTTGATGGAGGGACAAAAACGATGGTAAAAAAGGAAATGTATGCTTTTTTGAAGATGTCATTGATAAAAACTAAAGCAGCCCAAATGCTAAAGCGTAATATAAAAAAATGTAGTAGTAATGATAAATTAAGATACAGAATACTTAACGACAAAGAAAGACTTATTCACGAATATCCTGATTTGAAAGATCAGATATCTTATATTATCACTACAAAAAAAATTTCTGTATTCAATGCTTCTTTTGAAGAAAAATATTCAGAAAAAAAGAATAAGGTATACGTAGATAATAAAAGGCATCTGAAATATCTGATACATGATAACAAAAGGTTATATTTTCCTTTATTGATTGCAAACAGTTGGATCAATTTTCTATATAACAGTCTTTGCACTGAACAAGATATGTCTTCACCGCATAGATATCTTGATGAAGGTGAGAATATGAAGAATGTGGTAATATTTGACTGTGGGTGTGCAGAAGCAAACTTTACACTTGGTGTGATAGAAAACGCCAAATCAGCTTATCTTTTTGAGGGGGATAGTGACTGGATTATTCCCCTGCGTGCAACATTTTCTCCTTGGAGGGAGAAGGTTCATTTATGTAAGGGCTTTCTCGGTAATGGTGGAGAAGGTACAATATCTTTGAAAAATTATATGTTGTTTTTGGAGAAGCAGGGCAGACTTGATATTGAAAATGACATGATTTTTATTAAAATGGATGTTGAAGGTACAGAAATAGCTGTCCTTGAAGATATTCTTCCGATAATGAAAAGAGCTAAAAATATGAAGTTGGCAGTATGTCTGTACCATAATGCAGATGATGAGAAAAAGATTAGTCAGATGATACCGGAAGGATACATCGGACGTTTGAGAAAAGGACATATGCTTTTTTTTCATGATGTAAGGATGCTGAAGTATCCGTATTTCCGTCATGGCTTGATGAGGATAGAAAGAACTATATCAGCGGCTGATAAAA
>CACXGJ010000176.1 GCA_902767125.1 uncultured Ruminococcus sp.
AGTGACGGGACTTGAACCCGTACGTCGTGCAACACACGCCCCTCAAACGTGCCTGTCTGCCAATTCCAGCACACTCGCATTTATATTCTCTCTTCAGAACAGTATCTATTATAACTGATTCAAACTTATTTGTCAAGTATTTTTTTTTAAATTATAAAAAATATTTCATATCCTTTATTGAAAAAAAATAAATGCTCCAAACAAAAAGACCTCCGAAAATTCTCCGAAGGTCTTCATATTCACAACATAAAAGACAATGTTATATATACACCATAGTATATAAAAACAAAGACAGATACAGATGAAAATATTATAACAGATAAACCTGTAAAATATCTTGAAAATACAAATATTTTGGATTTCCTTCCGAACATCTCCTTCAATCCAAGACCAATAAACAATGCTCCTATAAGTATCAGCGGCATAGCATATCTTACCTGTTCAGTACAAACATATGGATATTTTATGCAAAAATATTCATATGAGATAAGGTATATTAGATAGGCTGAAGCAAAGAAAGCCTTATATATAATAACGGAACGATCCCTCGAAAAGATGACATATATCATCATAACAAAAGCTATTAAAGCAACTGTGATCACAGACCATAAAGTAATATATCCCATCCATGTACCAAATTGAAAACGTATAAGACCTGTATCCGAAGCAGAGGTCTTCAACAAAGCTATCATAGGATTATATTCATTAAATGTGTCACCATATTCCATCTGATACAAATACGGATATGTAAAAAGCTTTGGATCGAAATCAAATATTCTCTGCACTACCGACTGGGGAATATACTGTTCTTCAACTACACTCTCGGGAACATACCCAAACGGTACACCAAATCTTATAAAATTCCTCACATACCAATATAGTGACAAAGGAGCTGCCAATCCCAAAAATGCACACATCTGACAAAAGTATCTTCTGAAAGTCTTTTTATCCTTGAGTATGATCTGCTTAATCAATGAATACAAAAATACCAATGCAATCGGAGGTGCAATAAGTGCGACCGACATTTTGGACAGCATTCCCAAGCCGAAAAACAATGCTGTTTTCAAAATATTTTTTGCCGTAGGATTCTTATACCATCTCAAAGTATAGAGTATACATAAAAATGTAAACATCAGTGCCAACATATCATTATTACAAAATTCTCCTACGAACATAAATGCAGGTGAAAATGCAACTATTGCCGAGGAGCATATAACAGCCGCTTTTTTCAGACCAAGCTCTTTGGATATAAGATATGCACATACAGTTGATATCATCGTATAAAGCACAGGCGGAAATTGTATGTTATTTACAGCGATCTTAATATCAACTCCGCACAATGTCTGGAGCTTCAGCAGAAAAGCCTCGATAAGATAATGCAGCGGGGGATGATAATACTGCCACTTCAAGCGAGGATCGAACTGTGGCAGAATAAAATTATTATTATAAAGATATTCTATGTATCCGTCATGACCGCCTCGGTCAACAAAAAATCCCCCCATATCCCACTGTGCAAGATTAAACTTTGATGTCATAAGAAAAAACAGATGTATAATGCTGCTCGTCAGCATTATGACAAGTATTATCCTCTTTTCGCACCATTTTTTTCTGATGGTCAGGTATACGGAATATCCTATAACAGCCGCTGTCAGGAACAAAAACGGCACAGCATCATTTCTTGAACGTATTGCAGAACTGCTTCTTACATGGTCAAAGGTATACATCATTATCCCTGCATACACAACTCCACCCAACATATATAAAAGCTTTTTTTGTTTTTCTCTCGGAACCTTTCTGATCTTTTCCTTCCTTTCCGCAAAAAGATATGCAAATACACCGAAAAAAAGCATTGCCGCAAGATAACTTACAGATGTTACCCTGTCTATTTTAAAGCAGGCGAATGACAGGAAAAAAAATATCCACAAAAAAAATGTAAATAAAAAAGGCTGCTTTTCTATTTTATTTATACTCATAATTTCAACACCTCCGATAAAAAATATACATATAGTCTAACATAAACAAAACATTGTGTCAATCTTCCGAAAAATCAACTTATTGCACAAAAATTTTTTCATCCAAGCGGTCAGGAACTTTACCGATGTGAGCGTATCAAAACAAAGTTTTTTATAGGGTATTGACTAAATTTATGAAAAATATTATAATAATATCAGAGATTCTATATCTTGACTAATGTATCCTTTGGGGCAGGATACATGGTCAGACCTCTTTTCTTAAAAAATGATTTTGAAGGCGACCAAAGGACACCGTTTTTTTTGAAAGATACGGTGTCCTTTGGTTCTTTTTGTTATAAAATATTGTTTGATATCTTAAGAGGTCTTGTAAAAGCCCTTTTGAGAAAGTAAATGATACCGACGATTATCATAAATCCAAGTCCCATTGATGTATCAATAATAACAGGCATTATATACGACAGGTCACCAAAGCTCGAATTTATTACATCAATAGCCTCGGATACAGCTATTCCTCCTCCGTTCCTCTCAATGAGAATAGCCATACTTGCGACCATTGACAGATATTCTGCTGTCAGGAATATGACCGCAGAAATTGCCGCACATATCAAGGCACTTTTTACAGTTGCTCTTTTTCCTGTAACGACAAATCCCGCAAATGACGGTACAATGACAATTATGCCTCCTGCTCCGAAGGTCGGGGTAAACTGATACAGCAGAATATATACACATGCTCCGAATATTGCTCCGAAAACCGCTCCTATAAGTCCGAGCTTCATATTCTGTTTTTTCATGATAAACTTATTTTTGCGTATCTCATACTGTCTTTTCTTCCTCGCAAGACATTTATCGCATATTGCGGCAGGCTCACTTCCGACTATATATAAGCCTGTTTTTCTCGGTCTTGAGCAGACCTCGCACAAAGGCTCAAGTATTTCGGATTTAAAAAGCTCCGTCATAAAATGGACAAGCTGTTTGAGTTCCTCCTTGTCTATATCGGAATCTATTGTCATTTTAAGATTTATCTTTATAAACCTGTCGGAGTACCTTGCCCTTGTCACATAATTTTTATGTTCCGTTTCATAAGCCTTCAGTCTTTTTTTCAGTTCAGCCGTTGCCGAAGTTCCCGTTTTTACTGTAAGAGAATACCTGTTTTTTTTCTCAAGGAATTTTATTACAGTCTTGAATCCCTCAAAGCTGTTGAATGCAAATTTCAGCTTCTCATTATAGCGATAGCCGACTGTTATCATAAATTCCTGAAATTCACCCTCCGTCACACTTGACCACCGCCTTACATCAGCTTTATCATACGGTTCTTGACCTTTTTTTCATTGTTATATTGAAATATACAGCATACTGCACCGAGGATAAATGTAAGAAATCCTGCAAAGTGATTATAAATAATTTCGCCTGTTGCCTCCGGGTCTGTCAGATAATCGGGAATCCACTCGAAAGCTTCCGAAAATGTGATACCATATTCCTTGACGGCATTGAATATATCAACGCCTATCGCAAAATACATTCCCGCAAGCAAAAATATAAATGATACGGCAAGGGATATTATCAGACCTTGCAGAGTCATTTTTTTACCTAATTTCTTG
>CACXGJ010000177.1 GCA_902767125.1 uncultured Ruminococcus sp.
AACTGTCTTCCGAAGAAAATAAATCCCGTAAGAACAACAGACAGTATCATAAATTGCATACGCCCTATCTTTATGAACAATCCCGTCAGTTCATTATTATCATCAGATGCTGATACAATTTTATTTACCTGTGGTATAAAGACTCCCGAAACAGATGTTGAAAGAATCAGATACATTGTGTTGATCAAGCCTCCGAGAGAGTACACTGCCACCGCCTCTGTCCCGGATATCCTTCCAAGCAAAAATTTGTCTACATTCCAGTTTATCTGATCAATTATCTGATTGAGGAAGATAAAAAACGTGAATCCCCACATCTCCCTGAACAGACCAAACCTGAAGCCGCTGAAAATAAATTGAACATTGAGCTTATTCAGGCAGAACCATATATTGACCGACAGTTTCATAACTGTCAGTAAGGTCGTGACACACACCATTGCAACAGAACCGTATCCCATCAGCAGAAGCGGCAATGCAAGAAAAGGATTCAGCAAATTCTGCATAACAGCGATCAGCTTCTGAAAGAAAAATCTTTCGTGTGCAGAGGTGATTGCCTCAAAAACGCTGTTCGGGAATGTCAAAGCCAAATTGAATACCATAATAACCATCAGAATTTTTGCAGTTTCATATTCTTCATCACTCAATCCCTCCGAGAATATCAGCCTGATATTGCTTACCATCACAAACCCGCACAGACAGCATATAACAGCAATAACAATGAATATTGTCAAAAACATCCCGTTTATCCTGCTTACTTCATTGTCATCATTTTTTGCCTTTGCCCTTGAATAGAAGCGTATATATGCTGCTGCAAATCCAAAGCCGAGAAGATTCAGGTAACCAACTGCCGAAAAAACGAGTTGATACAGACCGTATTCACTTTGACCTATAAGCCTTATCATGACAGGTGTATATATCATTCCCGATAATATAAGTATCCCTTGAGAAGCATATGAAAGAACAATGCCCCATCTTTTTTGATCACTATTCAAACAATAACCCCATCCCATTCAAAAGGCGGCTAAACCATTATATCGGTTTAACCGCCTTATTTTATCGTTTATCCTGTAACACTTGAACGTATTATTTTTCTTGATGCCGTCTTTTCAAATTCCTTATCCCTGATGATGAGATTCACGATATGTTTGGCTGCCGGGAATGTATCATTGACCTCATCAATTTTTGCCTGAATCTCGGCTCTTATGTCATCACTTTCATAATCGGGATCAGGGAATACCTCTGCTGTGATAAGTCCCTGTCTGTCATAGACAACTATTTCCTTGACAGGTGCAAAATATGCGAACTGATTTTCTATTTCTTCGGGAGATACATTCTCACCGTTTGAGAGGATTATCAGATTCTTTTTTCTGCCGGTGATGAAGACATAGCCGTTTTTCTGATATCCCAGATCGCCTGTCATAAGCCAGCCGTCAGGTGTAAGGGATTTAGCCGTTTCCTCGGGATTCTTGTAATAGCCCTGCATTACAGAGGGACTCTTTACCCAAATTTCACCGTCAACTATTCTCACTTCACAGCGGGGAACGATTCTTCCGACAGATTCGGGTTCGGGACAGTCCATAACACCTGTGCATATTCTTGGGGAACATTCTGTCATGCCATAGCCCTGTGAAACTTTTATGCCGTATTCTCTGTATCCCTCGATAATTTTCGGGCTTAAATATGCACCGCCCGTATACATGACTCTGAAGTTTTCTCCGAAGATATCCTTGCCTATTGCAATTTTGTCGGTGCCTGATGCTTCGGCAAGTTGATTCATTCTTGTAAGGATAGAGCCTGCTATCATCGGTACAAATGTGACCTCTGTCGGTCTGTATATTTTCAGATTTTTGACGATCCTCATGAGAGAATCATTTACACATATAGTTCTTCCGTACCAAAGACTGCAAAGTATATCGCATGTAAAGCAGAATATATGATGTATGGGAAGGACTGTCATTCTTGTGAATCCGTGATAGCCCTCGTCAGGCTCACAGGTGGTATTGTCAATAAGATTTCCGTTTGAGAGCATTACACCCTTACTCAAGCCTGTTGTACCCGATGTAAAAAGTATTGCAGCAAGATCAGTCTCTGTTGAACTGTTTTTCGGTTCTTTGTCCTTGTATTCGCTGATTATATCACCGAGATACAGCATACCATACATTTTTTTATGGATGTGGACATAGTATTTCACTTTCGGGCAAAGTGCTTTGAACGTGTCCAAATCATTTTCATGCTTATCGTCAAGGAAAAGCACTTCACTGTCGGAACGGTTTATTTCATCGGCAATTTTTTCGGCATTGTTGGCACAGTCCAACGGAACAGATACATTTCCGCTTGCCTGTATGCCGAACCATACTGTAAGATATTCATAGCTTGTCAAGCCTGTAACAGCGGCATGGATTCTGTCTGCGAACTTATCCTCAAGCCATGCACCGACCTTGTCACAGTCCTCCTTAAACTGTTTATAGCTGTGTTCAACGAAATTCTTTTTCTTGTATTCACGCACCCAAACCTCGTCACCGAATTTTTCAGCTGCACGGCATACAAGCTCCTTTAAAGTTTTCACTTCCATCATGCCATGTCCTCTAAATAGTCAACAAGCTCACCGACAGTTTTTGCTTTGCCCGCAACCGATTCATCGACTTCAATGTCAAATTCATCCTCACAGTCACCGAGCATACACATAAAGTCGTATGAATTGAAGCCCAGATCCTCTGCGAATCTTGAATCAAGCTCAATGCTGTCTGCGTCAACGTCAACATAATTTGTTATCATTTCTTTAAGTTTATCAAACATAATTAAAGTCTCCTTTTATTTTGATAGGTCTGTAAAGTGATCATTGCACATTGCTAATTGCTGATTGTCATACCATATCCATGATTTCCTTGATGGTCTTGTCGGGATTTTCAATGCTTCTGAAAAGCACTCTGCCGACAAAGTAGTAGAGAAATTCTATTTCCTCGGGAGTAGCGGATTCCTTCTGATATCCGAAATAGAAGTTCAGACCGCCGTCACCCGGACGGTGCATTGCTGTTATGTAGAAGGGCTGGGGCTGTCTTCCGCTGCAATACCAACGACTCTTGAACGGGATATCCTTGAGATATGGGATGATATTCTTTCTTGTAGCAGGCTGATATGTGAAGCTCACGCTGAAGTAAGTTGCACCGGGATCGGCATTGTATTTAATTCTTTCTTCATAGTAATACTTCATTGTGGAATAGTCTGCATGGAGGAATACATCCTGCTGTTCCTTGTTGATTATCTCCATTGATTCAAGTACCGTTGCAGTAGGTTCTATAATAGTTCTCAAGGGCAGGCAGTGCATTCTTACACCGCCGCACTTTTTATTGAGAAGTGTTGAACGTCTGCTGATAAAGTCTCTGATAGTAACATCATTTTCATTGTTGAATTTTGCGAGAACTGTTCTGATGGCATGAAGTATGACAACGCTTGCAGGAAGATTATATTTTTCTGCAAAGTCAAGTATCTTATCGGTCGATTCAACATCAAGACTGTATGTAACAGTTGCACCTGCACTGTCTTTTGTGGGGAGCATACTCCAGCGGAGATTCGGATTATCCTTTGCCTTACGCATCTGCATAAGTCTGCCGGGGCCGGTGAAGTCCGTATATATCGGTTCGGGTTCGGCAAGTTTTTTGTGCCAAAATTCCTCGTCACGCTTTGCCTTTTTGGTATCGGGATATTCAAGGTCTTTTTTGACTGACTCGATATATGATGTAAGAGGGGCAGGCTCGGGAAGTCCGTACAGCAGGTGACAGTACAGCTCAAGAACATCTTTGGTGAATGTAACTACGGAATATGAATCTGCACAGGCATGATGTACATTGAGATAATAGCCGTTGTATCCGTCAGGCATTGAAACGATGACTATTCTCGAAAGCTCACCGCCATATGTATCAAACGGCTGTGAGGTCCATCTTTCGAGGATGGAATGAGCTTTTTCTTCTGTAAGTGCGGAGAAATCATAGTATTCAAAATACTGATTTTTATAAGGCACAACATACTGCCAAAGCTGATTTGTTTCAGGCTCACGCCATATTCTCATACGCATGGACTCACATCTCTCGACAGCACGATTCAAAGCCTCACGAAGCACTGATACATTAAATTCGGTTTTGAAGAACTGTCCTGTTCCGATATTGACTACCTCATCACTCGGACTGAACATCAGCGTATACATATGAACCATCTGTGCAGGAGTCAACGGATAGCAGTCATGCTTTATTCCGCCTATAATTTTTTCCATAAATAATAATACCTCCTTGATCAATAAAAAATATTTTGAATAAATTGCTAATATTATTCTAACATCTTATCCATTATTTGTCAATCAATATAAGATATTTCCTTAAAATAATAAAAAATACGACAGATTTTTTGATTTGTCTGTCGTATTTCCTATCACAAAATTATTTTGACATTTTCTTTTTTCTCATAAGCAAAAACACGCTTGCCATACCTGCTCCGATAAATGACAGTATCAAAGGAATAATGTTGTAGTCGTCACCTGTACCGAAGCTTGTCGAATCATTACGGGAGGATATATTGCTGTTGATATTATTTTTTGTATTCGTACCTGAAGAAGCCGAACTCATTACATTCACTGTAATATCAATGTCACCGTCTTCGAGTTTGAGTACAAGGTCATTTCTTCCGTCATCAAGTCTTGAAAGTATATCAGCCGAAATACTTATCGTACCGTTTTCGATTGAGAGTCTCTGACCGTCGCTTTCGGCAAAAAGTCTGTTGTTTCTGCGTATTGCCACAGTTTCGGACTTTGAATTTGTTATGACTTCAATGCCCGAAAGAGAACCCCTGTTCCATGTATAGAAGGTTTTTTCTGCCGAAATTTCTTCCTTCACTGCATTCCTTGTGTCCGTGACATTGACAGTTATATCAAGCTGTCCGTCATCGAATTTCAGTGTAAGAGAATTTTCGCCGACATCAAGATTTTTAAGGATTTTAGATGAAATACCCACCTTGCCGAGAAGTATATAGAGATTCAGCTTGTCGTTTTCGGCGATAAGCTCATTGTTTTTATACAGCCCGATGTTTTTTGAGTTTGAGTTTGTATCGACTGATATGCCCAAAAGACTTCTCTTGTCCCATTCAAAATAAGTATTCTTTGCAGTTATTTCTTTCGGAGCATTTTTATTATCCGTTACATTGACTCTTATATCAAGCTGACCGTCATCGAATTTCAGTGTGAGAAGATTTTCTCCGACATCAAGAGTTTTGAGGATCTTCGGTGAAATGCCTACTCTGCCGAGAAGTATATAAAGATTCAGCTTGTCGTTCTCGGCGATAAGCTCATTATTTTTATACAGCCCGATTTTTTTTGAGTTTGAGTTTGTATCGACCGATATTCCAAGAAGACTGCTCTTATCCCATTCAAAGTAAGTATTCTTTGCAGTTATGTCCTTTTGGGCATGTTTATTATCGGTGATATTTACATTGATATCAATAATGCCGTCATCAAGTACAAGCTGTAATTTGTTTTCTCCGTCATCAAGTTTTCCAAGAATATTTTTTGATATTGTGACATTGCCAAGTAAGATGTTTGCATCAAGAAAATTTTCAGATATTATCTTGTCGTCTTTAAGAACGGTAACTTTTTTTGACTTTGAATCTGTATTGACAGTTATGCCGAGAATATTGCTTCTGTCCCATTCAAAATTTGTTTTTTCGGCAGTTATCTCTCTGTCATTGTCGGTTATATTTACCGTAATGTCAAAAACACTGTCACTTAATATAACACTGAAAGTATGTTCACCGTCAGAAAATTTGCCGAGTATTTCCGCACCTATCGAAATTTGTCCGTTACTGATTGACAGTTTTTTGCTCAACAGGCTTGACGCAACTATAATATTGTTTCTTTTGAGAGTGACAGTTTTGGATTGTGATTCGGTAGCCCAAGTAATGCCCTCGTTATTGCTCCTGTCCCAGTCAAAATATATTTCCTGCATTGATGTTTCACTTGCAATCTCGGATATAATATCAACTGCATTTGCAGATACACCCAATGATACTCCCATTGAAACAGCAAGTGCCGTTATCAAACATAAAATCCTTTTTGATCTCATTTTTATCCCTCCAAAAAGTATCAGTCATCTATCGCACCGATAGACTTAAGACGTGTGATGACACTATTTACATCAGATTCGATGTGAGAGTTTTCATCATCATATATTTTTTTCATTTCGGATACTATTGTTTCCTTTGTAGTATCCTCCTTTAGATAGTCCAAAATAACCCCTAATGTTTCATTTCCCTTTATGATACCCGAAAAATCCGCATTTCCCGTTGGAATTACAACGACCTCGCTGCCTGTTTTGTGTACAAGAAAATCCTTGTTCAGCTTCATAAAAGCATCACCTTTCATAAAAAAATAGCATAAATATTATACATCATTTTTCCGATTTATACAATATTAATTTTCAAAATTTATCACCGCCAAATATTTGTATAAAAAATTTGCTATTTACATTGGAATAAAAAAATTATATAATACTTATTGCAGATTTGATGGGGAGATGGTTGATCTTGGATATTATTTTTACAGTGTTTGTGGCAGTATTCTTCATAGGGGCAAGGTTTCATTTCAAGGATATAAATGATGAATATATGTCCCGCCGACAAACTCAATGTATCAACGGCTTTTTTGTATTGATAGTCTTTATTCAGCACTTCAAAAGCTATATAAAGCTGGGTGACTATGACATGACATACAACTATATAGCAAATTGGAGCGGACAGCTTTTGGTAGTACCGTTTCTGTTCTTTTCGGGATATGGCATAATGCTTTCCATCAGCAAAAAAGGAAAGCCCTATGTCAATACGATACTTACAAAACGCTTTCCGAAGATATGGATACATTTTGCACTTGCTATTGTTCTTTTTATTATCACCAATCTCATTTTGGGTAAGACCTATCCTCCGATAAGGCTGATGCTTACCTTTTTGGGCTGGGACGGCATAGGAAACAGCAATTGGTATATCTTTGATACACTTGTGCTTTATATCCTTACATTTTTCAGCTTCCGATTTGTCGGAAACAATCGCCGTCTCGGGTTGTTTATAATGTCCCTGCTGACCTCGGCATTTGTCATAACGATGTCACAATTCAAGCCGGGTTATTGGTATAATACAGTTATAGCTTATCTTATGGGAATGATATTTTCAACAATAGAGCCTTCATTCAAAAAAGTAATGTCTTCGGGTATACTTAATCATATCATCTTCACGACCTTTGGTATCATCATAATATCACTTGCTGTCAATGACAAGGCAAGATTGACCTCCTATGAGGTTTTTGTCCTTGCAGGGATAGTTCTTCTTCTGGCACTTTCACTCAAGGTCAGATTCGGAAATCCTATTCTTGAGTTCTTGGGGAAATATGTATTTGAGATATATATACTTCAGAGAATACCGATGATGCTTCTGAAGTCCTATATCCCGCAAAAATACATTTATTTTGCGGTGTGCCTTGTCATAACCGTAATTCTTGCATTTCTTTTCCGCTTCATTGAAAAGCCTGTTGACAAGCTCATAGACGGACAGCTTTTCAAAAAAGCCGAACCGTTACCTTCCGAAAAGTAATAATATTCACAAAAAGCAAAGGAGATATATAATATGAAGCTTGCAGTATCCTTCGACATGGACAGTGATGATATAGCACCTGCTTTTGATTCGACCATGTTTTTCAAGATGTATGACATAGATGACGGAGATGTCATATGCAGTGAGATAATGAGTACAATGGGAAAATTCGGGGCTGAAAATCTTTCGGAACTTCTCATTCTTCTGAAAGCTGATGCAGTCTTATGCGGAGAGATATCCGATGAAGCCGCTGTTGCCCTTGACGATGAAGGGATATCATTTTACAGCGGTTTTTCGGGTAATTCCGATGAAACAGTCGAAGCCTTCATCAACGGTGTATTTCATTTTGAATAATAAAAAATTCGGTTACAGCTTGATTTTTCACAACCGATATGTTAATATTAAATAAAATATTTCAGAATGAGGTGTTGAGATTTATGAATAAAGAAAAAAATGTCGAAAAAACCATAGAAGATTATCTTGAAGCAATGCTTATGATAAAAGAAGAAAAGGGAATGGTCCGTTCAATAGATGTTGCATATCTTTTGGGAGTTACAAAGCCCAGTGTTACATATACCACAAAGCGTCTCAAGGAACGTGGATATATAACAATGGATGAAGATAATCTGATAACCCTGACGGATGCAGGTCTGAAGATTGCTGCCAGAACATACCATCGTCATAAAACTCTCACAAATTTTTTTATAAGTCTCGGAGTTGACAGGAAGATCGCAAAAGAAGATGCCTGCCTTATTGAGCATGATTTGAGTCCTGAAACCTTCGATGCGCTCTGCAAGCATATCGAAAGCATGAACTGAAAAGATAAAATATCCCGATATCCTGTTTTTTTCGGAATATCGGGATATTTTTTTCAGCCTTCGCTTTTTCTGTAAAGTATGAACTTCCTCGCAAAAAAATTCCACATATATACAAGCACTATTGCAAGGACTTTGCCTATTATATAATACTTGTCTACGGAAACCAATGAGCCGAATACAGCATTTTTTACGAAAAATCCCGTTGTATTGAATACATTGATCTCCGAAAACGGTGCCATTATAAGCTCGGTAAGTCCCAATCCTATTATGCCTATCACAGCAAAGCCGATAAAATCAACCGAACGGTTTTTCACCTTTGCCTTTGAGAATACCCAAAATGTAGATACTATGTAATTTACTGTCAGTCCTGCGATAAAACCCATAACTGCCGCCCACGATTCAGGCATTTGAAAAAGCTGTTTACAGAGTATAAGCACCGCCATATCAACTACTGATGCGATACCTCCTACAAATATACTTCTGAAAAACTGTATGCCTGTATTGCTCGTTTCCTCAATGAAAATTTTATGAAACCAACTCATAAAATATCCCCCTGTCATTTTTTATGCAAGGATATATTATCATAATTTTTGCTTTCAATCAAGGGCTATTTATTATAGACTTTATTTTTTCGGATGTACGCCTGTACAGGTCGTAAAAAACAACTATATTGATGATTATCTGCTTGCACATTATTTTCCGACTGCCTGCAAGTATGAACTGCTGACATGAATATACATCATTGTTGTCATCCATACCTGAATTTATAAACAAAAATCTGTCATTGACCTTGTTTATTTCTTCAAGTACCGAAAGACGTTTTTCCTGCGTTATCCCACGTGCAATATATGCACATATCTCCGCACTGAACATTTCATCTATTACAAGTGTTATTGTTTCGCTGATCGAATCATTTTCGGGGAAATTTATTCTGTAAACAATCCTGTCTTTATTTTTGCTCTTTTTGTAACAGATATCCATTGCATTGAATCCTTCTTCGAGATAAAATGATAGTTTTTCCATTTTTTCGCCACTCCTTAATCATTCCGCTATCTAAAAATACTAACATATTTTTTTGCAAAAATACACTTGTCTTGAGAATAATCGAATAAAAATTATATTTTTGTTAATATTACATAAATTTTTATTAATATTTTGAACTATAAAAACAATAAAAAATTTTTATTGACTTTTACATTTTTTTGTAGTAGAATATATTTGTTGGTTTTTTTGCTGATATGGCTCAGTTGGTAGAGCAGCTCATTCGTAATGAGCAGGTCGTGGGTTCGAGTCCCACTATCAGCTTGATTTTTTAAGTGACTCTTGAGATTTCGGGAGCCGCTTAATTTTTTTGTGTCAATATATTTTTTTCAGTACTTGTAATTTCAGAGCGATTAAAGTATAATTAGTTGTGTGTAAATAATCTGAATTTTAAGAAAAAGGTCGTGGATTTAAAAATGAAAAAATTTACTGCATTCGTTGCAGCAGCAATACTCGCTTTTTCCATCTCACTGCCCGTATTTGCAGAGCCTGACGATGACAGCATATCAGAACCGTCTGCCGTACAGTCTTCAGCCGTATCCCAAGATCAGAGCCTGCCCGAACTTTCGGGATATACTCCGAAAATATATTATACAAGCTATCCTGTTCCTGAAGCCGAAATGTACATAGACCTTCCGAATGATATGTATGTACTCACGAAAAACATAGAAGAAAATTCTCCTGCCCTAAAGGCCTGTAAAATAACAAAGGCTCAACTGCTCAAATCCTTTGAACAAACAGGAAATTATATCAAGGCAAGCTCAAAGGATTTTACCTATGACATAACCGTCAATATACTTAAGAATAAAAACACAAAAACTATAGACAATCTGGCAGCACTTGACGATGAAGAAATAAAAAGTATAGTTGATAATACCATGAAGCAGCCGATGTATAATAGCTGGTTCAAAAGTCTGTATAATAATTCAATGTATCTGTCTTTTCCGATACAGTTCGATGACGGCAGTACAAGTGTCAAGGGTGTTCAGGAATATACTATAATCAAAGGAACGAGAATCGTTATCACATTTCAGTCTTATACAGGGGAGATAGATGAGAACTTTGACAATATAATATCTACCGTTATGGAGAGCATAGTTTTTGACGGAATCAATCCCAATCCCGAAAGCTCCGAGCCGTCGGAGAAAGAGGATTCTGTGAAAAATCTCGATATAAGATATATCTACCTGCTTTTGACAGCTTTCATAGCTTTAGTATTCCTCACACTCATAATCACAACAGCAATGAGATACAAAAAATCCCGCAAAAGATCTCTGCCTGAACCTGTTATCGAAAATATATCCTCGGAGGACGATAAAAAAGAGGAGCTTCAGGAAGAAAAAACTCCATCACTTTCTCAAAATGATGATACTCCAAAGGAGTCTGTTCAAAGCATAAACGAAGAAGGCTCCGAAAATGATACAGAGACCGAAAGCCTTCCTGAAGAAAAAACTGATGAAAAAGCAGAACCTGTAAACGAAGAAAAAAATATCATCCCTTCACTTGAGGAGAATGTTGAAAATACCAAAGAGGATGATAAAGAAAATAAAGATGAAGATGGCAGTTTACCTGTTGTGAAAAATCAGCTTGAATTGGTTGAGATAGCCTTCAGGATAATACCTGCACTGACACACGAGGATGAAGACCTGACGGATATATGGAATTTCATATACAAAAAATTCCATGATATGGAATACTTTTCAGCTTACTCCGCTCAAAACCAATCTGATGCAAATGCCTTTTACAAGATAAACTCTCAAAGTGATATCACTGCTCCTGCAAAAGCAGAACAGACTATTGATGATGAAATACGCAATGAGACTCTTGAGACCGTTGTCGGGGACAGCACTCCCGAGACTCTGAAATTTGATGATGTCCGTCCTTCCGAAAACGTGCAGGAGGATCTTAATGAACTTATCTATGCAACTCCTCCTACATATCCCGAAAATGAAGCCTTATCCGAAACCGATACGGAGGATGAACAGAATATCCAAAACCGAAATGTGCAGGAGTCGGATGACGATTCAAGGATAAAGCCTATGCAGACTTCTGAAATGAAGCTGGGAACTCCGCCTAAACGTCCTAAAAATGAGATATACAAGGCTAAAGAAGAAAATATAAAAAATCAAAATATTCAGCTTGAGATATCACGGGAGGATGACGGAAGCATCAAAATAGGTGCAAATAACGGTGAGAAGTCTCTTGATGTCGAGATCGAAAAGCATAAGAAAAATGAATCTGAAGATCAATAAAATTGGAGTGAATTTTCAATGAACAGCTATGACAAGAAAGATTTTGTGTTCGAGCGTGATACGGGCATCGAATTTCAGCACGCCAGACCTAACGAACAGCCTTTTAAGATCACTAAAAATCAATTTACGGTCATACCGAGGCTTGAGAGCGTAAAGGCAGAAGAATACAATAAAAAATTCGAGGAAATGCGTAAGGCAATGCCGAAAAATCTCGCCTATGCGGGTAAATTCGGCAGGGAAAGTGTTATACCTCCGGGTGTTTCAACAAGAAAAAATCAGCCTGAAGTATCGGAAAAACCTGAAATAAAAAATAAGCCTGAAATAAAAGAAACGCCTGTTTCCCAAAATACAGTTCCTGCACCGGCAGTAAAAGAAACTGCACCGCCGCCTCCGTCGAAAAACATTGTAAAAACGCCTGCTCCGAAAAATGAGCCTGATATCAAGCCTGCTCCCGTGCAAAAGTCCGAACCTGAAAAAACAGCGGCACAGGATGAGCCTGTCATATTCTACACAGGATATGAGTCCGAAAAGGATCCGTTCAATGATGACACATACAAAAGTCAGGAATTTGTCATAGAAAATGACAATAAACAAAAAAATGCGTCTTTCAGGGACAAGATCAAACAAACCTTTCATAAACTGTTTTCAAGCTCGGCGGAAGAAGAAAATTACAATTATGATGATGAATAAAAAGGCGGTGGTACATATATGAACAGGATAATTATAACAAATGTCCATATCATAGATCCCGAAAATAATATTGACAAGATCGGAGATATTTTTATAAAGGACGGAGTTTTTTCCGAACAGTTTGATGATGACGCTGTATTGATAGACGGCACAGGGCTGTGTGCAGTTCCCGGACTCGTTGATCTGCATGTTCATCTGCGTGATCCGGGACAGACCTATAAGGAGGATATCATCACAGGATGTCGAAGTGCTGCTGCAGGAGGTGTCACAAGTCTGCTTGCCATGCCCAATACGATACCTGCTGTTGATACTCCCGAAACGGTTGCCTATATCCTCGACAAAGCAAAAGATGCTGATGCTCATGTATACGTTGTCGGTGCAATAACACATGATCTCAAAAGCAAGACTCCTACCGATATAGATGCTCTTAAAGAAGCAGGCATCTCTGCACTTTCGGATGACGGAAGACCTGTCGAAAATACAGCTTTTATGGCGGCAGCAATGAAAAAAGCCTGTGAACTTGGGATACCTGTGACCGCTCACTGCGAGGATCCTTATCTTGCAGGAGGTAAGGTTAATGAAGGAAAAATGTCTGAAATGCTCGGCGTGAAAGGTATGCCTGCTGCTGCAGAGGATACAGGTACTGCCCGTGAGATTGCTCTTGCAGCCGCCTATGATCTGCCGATACATATATGTCATGTAAGCACTGCGACCTCGGCTGACATGATACGAGATGCAAAAAAACGTGGTGTAAGGGTGACTGCCGAGACAGCTCCGCATTATATAATGCTGACCGAAAAGGAGCTTGAAAAACGTGATGCGGATTACAGGATGAATCCTCCGCTGCGTACAGAAAAAGACCGCCTTGCTATGATAGAGGCTCTCTGTGACGGCACTATTGATGCGATCGCTACCGACCATGCACCTCATTCCGTTGAAGAAAAATCCGATTTTGTAAATGCTCCCAACGGCTCGATAGGCATGGAAACTTCATTTTCCGCTTCATATACCGTACTTGTAAAAAGCGGTAAAATGACAGTATCACAGCTTATCGAAAAAATGTCCTGTACACCTGCAAAAATACTTCACATAAATGCAGGTTCTCTTTCAGTGGGCAAGCCTGCCGATGTTATGCTTTTTGATCCGAATGAAACGTGGACTGTCGATCCCGACAAATTTCACGGCAAATCCAAAAATTCTCCCTTCAAAGCCCTTACCCTTACTTCAAAAGTAAAGCTCACCGTTTGCGGAGGCAAAATAGTTTTCAATGAAATTTAACATAAAAAAAGGAGTAACAAAATAAGTAGCAAAAACATTTACATTGGTGGTTAAATGTGTACAAATATACTCACAGAAAGGGTGATAACGAAATTG
>CACXGJ010000178.1 GCA_902767125.1 uncultured Ruminococcus sp.
GACTTTGTTGAACCTGTTTCAATAACATTACCGCAAGCACAAGTAATGGTTGTCTGATTATACTTCGGATGAATATTCTCTTTCATTTTAGATTCACCTCTTTCTCCCCTACATAGATAACAAGGGTATTATAACACATCACTTTACAAATTGCAAGAAAAATTTTTAAATTTCCTGAAATAAGTTTTCATCTTGACTTATCATGGGAAAATATTATAATTAAAATTGAAATAATTAAACGGAGTTGTATATATAATGTCTGAATTGAATATCGTACTTGTTGAACCCGAAATCCCACAGAATACAGGAAATATTGCAAGAACCTGTGCCGTCACAGGTGCAAGGCTCCACATTGTAAAGCCTATGGGATTTACCCCCACTGACAAGCATCTTAAAAGAGCAGGTCTTGATTATTGGAATTATCTTGATCTGACATATTATGAAAATCTTGAGGACTTCTTTGAAAAGACAATGGGCGGTAATTATTATTATTTTTCCAAGAAAGCCAATCATCGATACACTGATATAGAATACCCCGATAAATGCTATATCGTTTTCGGAAAGGAAACAAAGGGCTTGCCTGAAAAACTTTTGTATGACAATCCCGAAGCAACTGTAAGGATACCGATGATAGATGGAGCAAGATGCCTGAATTTGTCAAGTGCGGCGGCTGTTGCAGCATATGAAGTACTCCGACAATGGGATTTTCCCGAGCTGTCCAATGACGGCAGACTCAAAGAATACGACTGGAAAGCGAGGAATGAGCCATGAGAAGTGATGATTTTCTGGATAAGTATAAAAAATTAGAGGAAGCCCTCAATGTAAAATACGGTCTTGATGAAAAAGCCTTCGGAAGTCCCGTTGTCAAGTTCATCAATGACAAGGAAAGCAGGAATTACAGAGAAAAGCTGGATCTTTGCCGTGAGATAAGGAACTTCCTCTCACATCACGCTGATATTGACGGCGAACCAATTATAGAGCCGTCTGAAAGTATCATACAATTTCTTGATGAAGTGATACAATACGTTGAACGACCTCCGCTTGCAATAGGCTTCTGCACGACCTATGAAAATGTCCTGAAAACATCTCCTTCACAAAAAGCTCAAACTGTCATGAAAAAAATGCAGAGAATGGGATTTTCCCATGTACCTGTTGTGTCGGAGGGCGAGTTTGTGGGCGTTTTCAGTATCAGTACAGTTTTCAGCTATGCCCTGAAATACGGCATCACCGAAGACCTGACAATAGGAGATTTTGATGAATTTCTCTCTCCCGACAAGCATGAGAATGAGCGTTTCAAGTTCATGCACAAGGATTCAAGCTTATTTGAAGTAAGGGCAGAGTTTGAAAAGAAGCCCTTCAGAAGCAAAAAATTAGCTGTGATATTCCTCACCGAAAACGGCACTCCCTACGGTAAAATTGTTGGACTACTCACCCCATGGGACATTATCAACGCATAATTAATTTTCACAGAAGATTTTTATTGCACCCGAAACAAATCGTGAAGTGCCTTTGCCATGCTTGTCAATGTTATTTTTGAATCTCTCGTCACAGACATACATCTGTCCCAAGCCCGAAAGAATTTCATTTGTGCAGGTATAGAAATTTGTTGTTATAAAATTCTGCAATTTTCCGACAAGTGTTTGTACATCATTGTCAGACGGTGAAAAGCCCTCTTTCATATAATCTGCAAATTCACCGAAAATGCTGTCAAAATCTGCATACACATTATTCTGAATATCTTTTGATTTAACCTGATATTCCTTATATGCAGAGGTATTTCCCCAGCGTTGCTTCACCTCATCCTTAAAATCATTTTTTGCAATTTCAAGCTGTGCGTTGTCAAATACATTTTTCATTTGAATTTCTCCTTTCTGTTCGATAGCCTCAAGGGCAGAAATAATTTTTTCAAGCCTTTGCTTTTTCAGTATCAGAAGATGTTTCTGTTCTTGGATAATATCCTGCTTGTTATAATTCTGATATGACAGTATCTCCGAAATGCTTTTCAGTGAAAAATCAAGCTCACGATAAAATAAAATTTCCTGCATACGTTCAAGGGCTTTTTCGTCATAGAACCTGTAACCGTTGTGTGTATCAATGAAAGACGGTTTCAGTAAGCCGATTTTATCGTAATAGTGCAATGTCCTGACCGTGACACCTGTTAATTCCGCAAAATCTTTTATAAGCATTTTCAAATTTCTCACCCCCTGAAACAAGTATAAACCATGACGCAAGGTCAATGTCAATACATTTTTACAAAAAATCAAAGCCTGTATACAGATTTTTTCTGCATACAGGCTGTATTCATTTGTTCAGATTCTTCAATGCAGACATGATAAATTTATCCGTTTTTCTTCTCTCTGATTCAAAATCTATACCGTTTTCGGCTTTCCGCAAAAGAGTATCTATTCTCGACTGCATGGAAAAGCCGTTATTTTTGCGTTCTTTTACCGTAAATTTCTTTCCGAATATCAGTGAAAACACACATACATGAAATGAATCGGTAATAATACTTTCCGCATGGTCTATGAGATATAAAAATTCCTCAACGCTGAATTGTTCATTGTTTTTGCCGTCAATAAAATACTCGAAGACATACTTTTTATTTTCAAAGCCTTTCGGACATTTTTCAAAACTTTGCCAATGCTCTTTCGGCACATACATTGTCGGATCACATAATATTTCGGCATTCCTGCCCGTGTGATCGAAAAATATTTCAGCTCCCCTGTTTTCCCTCACTGACACAGAATGAAATTTTTCGAGTCCCTCACGGAATAAATTTTCATACTCCTTTGGAATTTCACTCAAACCAAAACTTGCACAGAAAGCAATATTATTTTTCGTCAAGGGATTTATAAGAGATTTATCGGCATAATAGGGATTCCATATCTGATCACTGCCGTAAATGTCAATATCAGCCCTTGTCAAACTGTATTTCATACGCCTGTTGAAATCAGTCAGCTTATATATCCTGTAATTTTTGTTTGTAAAGAGACTTTGAATTTTACCTCCCGTTATCCGCCATATCAGATATTTGAAATTAAAAAATCTTTTGCCGATATTATATACTTTCCCGTATCTCGAAAATATATAATTGACAGCGTAATTTTGGAGTCTGTTGCCGTAATTTTCATTGTCATTGAGAGTATGTATGCCTATTTTCATACCTTTTCGGGGCATTATTTTCGGGAAATATCTGTACAATATCAACAGCTTTCCTTTGAGCGACCTTCTTTCCGCCAATGCAAACGCTCTTTCGATAGTGTCATCTCTTATATCAAAATGTACGGCTAAATCAAATAAACTCCCCGTCAGTTTCATTTCAGCCTGACGAATAACCGACGGATATTTCAGACACGCTTCATAAATATAAAGACTGCATTTCAGCATATCATATTTCTGATGGAATCCCATAAAACCGTTCATTGCACCTTCAGAATTATTTCTGTAAAAATATCCCTGATATTTTATCAGTCTTATACTCTCACACATTGCAAAATATTTATGAATGATATAAGTATCTTCTGCATAGTCCATTTCGGGAAATTCGATTTTTTCAAGGATATGCTTCCTGAACAGCTTTCCCCATATACAAGTCGTATATCTCTTGCAAGAAAAATAATCTCTGAAAACTCTCTCTTTATCGAAAACGGTTTCATCTTCATATATGTAAATATCATTTTCATATTCAGCTTCATCAACGGAATTACAGCACACTACATCATTATCTCCGATTTCATCTGACATTCTTTCAAGAAAATCAGGACTGACTGTATCATCACCGTCGATGAATGTTATAAACTCACCTTCCGCAAGCTCCAGCCCCTTTTGACGTGCCATTGAAACGCCTCTGTTTTCCTGATGAAAATATCTTATTCTGTCGAATTTTCCGCAAACTTCAGCGGTATTGTCCGATGAACCGTCATCTATGACAATTATCTCAAAATCATTATAGACCTGACACAGCACACTTTCAATACAGTCAGAAATATATTTTTCTCCGTTGTATACGGGGATTATCACGCTTATGATTTTTACCGCCTCTTTTCATAAAGTAAAGCATTATTATCCATGCCGTAAAAGTTGTGTCCATAGTTATTTCAACCGTTCCCAACAGGGCATATACATATATGACACACATCAGAGGATAACAGGAATTGTTTTGCTTCAGTCCTATAACATACACTGCGATAAAGACCAATAGCAATGCACATATGATTCCCTGCTCGCATACACAGTTCCAAAAACCGTTCTGTGCATTCGGATACCAGTCTGTTGCACCTGTCCAAACCTCATATGCCGTGTTATATCCATATCCCAAGATCAGGTGATCTTTCAGGATCATCGGCAGATAATCAAATATAACTGTTCTTCCTGTCATACCCGTTGTTCTGTTCAGGATATTCACGATAAAATACCGAACAGGATATATCCCTGTTACAAGGTCATATACAAACGGAAATATTACCGATATCCCCATGGTAAAAATGAAAAACAGTCTGTTTTTCAGTAATTTTCCGATTTTTATAAAGTTCATGACTGCCAATATCCCTATCCCGACAGCACCCGTCATACAATTTACACTTGCACTTATGTAAAATGACAGGATAAGTATTGCAATGAGAATGAAAATATTTTTTCTCCTGTGCATACAGTACAGCACTATCAGTTCAATATGCTTATATGAAACGGAAAATTTATTTCCCAAAAGATATTCATATCCGAATGTCCTCGGACAGAATATCACTAAAAAGTCATTTATCAGAACATATACAAGCGACAGATACAGAAATATCCTTATGATAAAATCATAATTTCGGAATTTCAGGGAATATAAAAATACCTGTATCATTTCAAAAATTATCAGGATATGAAAAAAGCCTCCGACAACAGTATGTGTATAGATATAATTATCCACGTTTGCAAGTGCCGATATGATCGTAAATGCGGAATAAAAGCCAAATAAAGTCAGGATAATTATATCCTTTTGCCTGAAGCGAATATTCGGCAGTATCATGAAAAACAGTAGTATTGCTATTATACGCTGTATAAAAAGATAGGGAAATCTCACGAACACGGCATTATACAGCAATACAAGGATAATTACGGTGTACGCTGTTTTCGATGATAGTCTGATATTCATTCACTCCTCAAACGTCTTTTCAGTCCACGCAGTTTCCACTTTATGTGATATTGCAGTATATGAAGCGTAAAAGACTTTTTCTTTATTTTCGGGAAAGTTTCTTCTGTAACTTTCATTTCCAATGGCAAAAATCTATTGGGGATTATTTTATACGCATTTTCGGAAAATCCGTTATATTTCATTTTTCTTTCCTGCAAATGAATGTACAGATACTCCTCTTTGATAAGTGTGTCCCTCATATAATATCGGAATATCTTTCCGTTATCCCACACATAAAGCGATCCAATATCATCTGAAATAAATTTTCTTGTTTCGGGCTGAAATGTTATTTTAATAAATTTCGTGGAAAGTATCTTGAAATTCACTGACAGGTCTTTTTCATATACTTTTTTATCATGCCTTAAAAATATATCATGTATATTTTGAGTATTGTTGCAGCACTCATCAAATATTACATTTTCATTTGACATGAAGGCTTTTTTATAAATATCTTCTGACATGAAAAGACGATTGTTTTCAGGTGTATTTTTGAATATAGTCAGATGACCGAGACAAAATGATTTGTCATAGCCCTCAATGAAAAATTTTTCAATATCTCCAAAGATAATATCATTGTCACAGTAGCCCCAATATTCATAGTCTTTCAGCATATCTTCAAAGACATATCCGAAAACAGGGCGATAATCGCATAATTTATAGGGAGTTTTCAGAGATATTTCAAAGTCAAAATATGACTGTATTTTATTTTTCATGTCACCGAATGAGATATAAATGACCTTCACATTTTTTGGATACGGATAATTCGTTTCATCATCCGTCAATACAAGAAAATTGATCTTTGAGTTGTATCCACAGCTTTTGAGAAACAACGGGAAATAATTCGGCATTTTCCCGAAGTACGCTAAAATAAGACAACACTTCTTCATTCTGTCCACTCAACATCCTCTTTGATGATTTTTGCAGGAGTCCCGCCTATAAGACAATTTTTATTTTTCATCTTGATACCGCAGACAGTGCTGTTGCAGGCTACTGTAGAACCGTCTGTGATACAGCTTCCTTTCAGGACAGTAACATCCGATGATATCCAGACATGATCCTTTATTTCAATTTCTTCAACAAAAGGCTTGTTATTCACGGAATGACCATCGGTATCTCTGATACTGACATTCCAGCCCATAAGCACATCATTTCCGAAAATTATATTCTTCTGACACTCTATGAGTAAATTTCTGTTTGCATAGAAATTGTTTCCGAAAGACAATACACCGTTTTCGACTGATATCCCGAAGCCTTCACCCAAATTACAAGTACCGTTAAAAATAACTTTTCCGCTTGAAATGCCTATATAGCCCTTGTTTGCACTTACAAATTTTCCGCCCCTATAACCGAGTGTTATCATGTTCCTTGTACATTTGCCGTTGATGACAACACTGTTTTTATCAAGGATACCGAATTTTGTATCATACCTTACACGGACAGGCAGCTTTTGAGCCTGCTTCTTCGACAGACATCTGTAATTAAAGTATATTGTTTTCGGCAGGTCTATGATATATTTCACAAATTCCTTTATCATTTCAATTTCTCCGATAATATGCAGTACAGTTTTGTATTTATCAGCAATACAAATGCACGGAGCCTGTCATATCCCCTCGCATTTGAAAATATCTTTATTTTATCTATCTTCAGATCGGGATATTTCCATGCCTTGAATTTTACTGCCGCATGAAGATAACGCTTTGCAATATTGGCTTTTATCAGCCTGTTATCCGTATATTCAAACAGTTTTCCGAAAATATATATCAGATCGGACAGATTCTTTTTACTTGTGCTGTTTGTGATGGAATTTTCTCTTTGCCTGTAAAAATACAGTTTTTTCGGGATATAACAAACATCATTTGCATTTATCAAAGCCTTGTGTGTCCAAAGCTCGTCCTCATGCAACAGAGACTTTTCAAAAAACAAATCATTCTTCAAAAGATATTCTCTTTTATAAACACCGAGCCATACAGTAGTAGGATGGTCGCCACATTCCTTGAGCTGTGCCTCAATACATTCGATACCCGTATAATGCACATCCTCATGCAATCCGCTATGGGTATAATAATCATCTCCGATTCCGTCAAACAAGAGTATTTCACATTTTTTCGATGACAGGAAATCAATTATCATATTCATATCCGTGAAATAGTCATCGGAATCAACGAAGCATACATATTCACCCTTTGCAAGCCTCAAGCCTGTATTTCTCGCATCTGACAAACCGCCGTTTGATTTATGTATCACAGAAACATTCTTTTTCAAAAAGCTGTCACATATCCTCCCCGAAGCATCTGTTGATCCGTCATCAACGAGAATTATCTCCGTATTTGGATAATCCATAACACTCTCTATACATTCATGAAGATATTCTTCAACATTATAGACTGGGATTATTACAGATAAAATTATTTTTTTCATAGTAATTTATATTGCAGTTTCATTTCATTTTTTAGAAACATATATAGTTTCAGACTTATCTTTGCGGTTATCAGTGCCAATGTATGCTTTTGGCTTGAATATCCTATTTTTTCCGAAATGCTGAAATGGCGTATATCCTGCTTCAGCTTCTGAAATATGTCATTGTATTTTTGAGTTACACCGAAATAATACATCTCACCGCATACCCTGCATTTCATATCTATCTCACTGCACCTTGCATACGGTAAAAGAAAAGGATATGAGCTTCTGACACCCTCGGTAATTCCTTTACAGACGGTCAATGAGCATATTTTTCTTTCATCAAAGCTGTTTCGGCAAACCGATTCGTCATTCATTACATAATGATATTTTCCGAGAGGCAATATCTTTATATGATTTATTCCTTTGACATACTCAAATAAAAAATATCTGTCTTCTGCCATTGACAGGCTCTCATCAAAACGAAGACAGCCTATTTTGTCTTTTAAAAACAGCTTATCTGCCACAACAGGTGATAACATATCCTCTATCAAAAATTCCTTTATGATATCCTTTCCGTAAAGCTCTGTTTTCTTATTGCATATATGCGGGATAGTTTTGTCTTTGTATTCAGCCATGAAACCACCGCATATGAGCTGTCCCGAAAATTCCTTCAAAAGAATCTCAAAATGATCTTTTTCCACATAGTCATCCGAATCAATGAAAGCAATATACCTTCCCTTTGCCATTTGAAGTCCGAGATTTCTCGCATGAGAAACACCCTTATGCTCCGTATGATATACAAAGACATTGGGACAATTAATATATCCGTCAAGGATATCACTGCTTTTATCTGTCGAACCGTCATCTATCAGAATTATTTCAATTTTATCAATAACTGTCTGTGATAAAAGCGATGACATACAAATATTTATATATTTTTCGGAATTATATACAGGTATTATAACACTTACCTCTGCCTTATCCATTTTATCTACACAAGCTCCGATACAATATTTTCAATAAACCAAATCTTTCATAATATACTCAAATTATACTATCACGGAGTATTTTCGTCAATAAGAAAAATATAAAACCTCATTTTGGAAACCTTTTTTTGCAAAAAAAGGTTTCTGTGTATAAAACAGAAATGATTTGTTTTACAGCTATTTACTTTTCAAATTTTTTGTAATATAATTTTGTTATCACTCATAAATGAAAGGATAAATGAAAAATGAATATCAGAGAAGAATCACTTCAGAAGCACTATGAATGGAAAGGCAAGATCGAGGTAGTATCAAGGGCTCCGATAACAGATTCAAAAGAACTTTCACTTGCATATACCCCCGGTGTTGCAGAGCCGTGTCTTGAGATTCAAAAGGACTATGACAAGTCATTCCTGCTTACAAGAAGAAATAATCTTGTTGCCGTTATAACCGATGGTACAGCCGTTCTCGGTCTCGGTGATATAGGTCCCGAAGCAGGTATGCCCGTTATGGAAGGCAAATGTGCTTTGTTCAAGGAATTTGGCGATGTTGATGCCTTTCCTCTTTGTATACGTTCAAAGGATGTGGATGAGATAGTCCGTACCATCTATCTGATTTCGGGCAGCTTCGGCGGAATAAATCTTGAAGATATAGCTGCTCCGAGATGCTTTGAGATAGAGAGAAAGCTCAAGGAAATATGTGATATCCCAGTATTCCATGACGATCAGCATGGTACTGCCGTTATAGTTGCCGCTGCAATGCTCAATGCTCTGAAGATTGTCAAGAAAGATATCAAGGATATAAAAGTAGTCGTAAACGGTGCAGGCTCGGCAGGTATCGCTATTACAAAGCACATAATGAATATCGGTGTAAAAAATGTCGTGCTGTGCGACAGTAAGGGCATTATATGCGAAGGCGACACCCGTCTCAATGCCGAAAAAGCTGAAATGGCTAAAATAACCAATCTTGAACATATCACAGGTACTCTTGCAGATGCAATGAAAGGCACAGATGTATTTATAGGTGTATCCGCTCCGAATATTGTAAGTGAGGATATGGTCAGGTCAATGAACAAGGATGCAATTGTTTTTGCAATGTCAAATCCGACTCCGGAGATAATGCCGGAGCTTGCCAAAAATGCAGGTGCAAGAGTCATCGGAACAGGTCGTTCAGATTTCCCGAATCAGATAAATAATGTTCTTGCATTTCCGGGAATCTTCAGAGGTGCATTGGACTGCCGTGCAAGAGAGATAAATGAAGAAATGAAGATTGCTGCTTCCTATGCCATTGCATCACTTGTTGATGACAGTGAGCTTTGCGAGGACTACATACTTCCGAAGGCATTTGACAAGCGTGTGGGAAAGACCGTTGCCGAGGCTGTCATCGAAGCTGCAAGAAAAACAGGCTGTGCAAGACAATAATTACAAAGGATGATATACAGTGATCTCATACAGCGTAAAAAAATTAAAGACCGATCTGAAAGACTTTGATGAAAAATTAAGAGGCTCCAAATTGACCTCTCCCAATATGCTCTATATTGTCAGCTTTATCATCTACTATATACATAAAATGATGCTTACAACGGCAACTCCCTGGGCAATCTATATCAGAAGCGGAATCCCGATTCTGGATTTCATCATAATTTTTTTGTTACTGCTGAAGATATTTCTCTATGACAAGGATGACGGCAAATTTAAAGCATTGATCTTTATTTCATTTTCGTCTGTTGTATTGTCGATGTTCTTTCTTTCCACAAGTACAGTAAATCCGCTTGCAATGTGTATGTATATACTGTTCATAGCTGCCGCAAGGAATGTCGATTTCAAAAAATTATGTCTGGCGGTATTTGTGTCAAGCATGATAGTAATATCATTTGTAACCTGTATGTCGCAATTCGGAAGAATACCCGATCTTATTTATTTCTACCATACTGCCCGTCATTCATTCGGCTTCATCTATCCGACAGATTATGCTGCACACTGGCTGTTTGCATTCCTTGCCTATTTTTATTTCAGAGACGGAATATTTAAATGGTATGACCTTGCAGTGATAGTAATATCAGCTTTATTTCTGATGTTCTTCTGTGAGGCAAAAACATCATTCGCTATGATCATATTGCTGATCATCCTGTCACTTCTGTTCAGAACAAAATGGATATACAGATCATTTGATAAAATGAAGAAGCTCTTTATCGCTTCACCTTTGATAATGGCTCTGTTCTCCATCCTGTCAACGCTCATATTCGGCTCATATCTCACATCAAAGGGCTTTGAAGCCGAAAACAGCATCATCCACAGGCTTACCACAGGTATGAAAATGATATCAAGATACGGCTTTCATATCATGGGAAACTATGTTATCGAGAACGGCTTCGGAGGCTCTACAGGCACTGTCACAGATTATACATTCATAGATAATTCCTATGTTAAGGTCGCTTTGAATTACGGTGTGGTCATGCTTGCGGTAATACTTGCATATCTGACGTTCCTTATCATCAGGAGCATCGGAAAAAAAGATCATGCACTGCTTGCAGTGACAGTGATAGTCCTTATAGACTGTGTTCTGGAGCATCATCTCATCGACTTTTCATATAATATATTCTTCTTTGCGGCTTTGGCAAAATTGAACGATACATTTCAGAATAATATCAAAACCAAAACAAAAAAACTGTCAGGAGGAAATTCATGATCAATTTAATATCCGTATTTGCAGACACCGAAAGAATTTATAAAAACAGTGATACATTTCAGACTGCTGTTGAAAATACCATAAAAAATCAATATATCGTTTCAGATGATTCCCAAATCAAGCCTTCATCGGAAACTCA
>CACXGJ010000179.1 GCA_902767125.1 uncultured Ruminococcus sp.
CAAAGCACTTATGATACCCTGAGTGACCGTACCGCCAAGCTGTCCGAGAGGATTACCTATAACTATTGCTGCTTCTCCGAGATTCAGATCTGATGATGAACCAAGAACTGCAACAGTCAGGTCATCAGCCTCTATCTTGATAAGAGCTACATCAAGCTCTTCATCTGTGCCTACGAGCTTTGCATCATATACATTGCCGTCTGTAAGAGTCACCTTTATACTTGTAGCATCCTCAATGACATGGTTGTTTGTTACAATATAACCGTCCTGCGATATTATGACACCGCTTCCTGCACCCTGTGCAACATATTGTCCGTAGAATGTACCATACTTTGTTACCTCTGTTGTTATCTCGACAACGGAGTCTTTTACTTTTGTAACGACCTCCTCTACATTTGTCGGAGCATTGTCACTCTTTGCAGCCTGTATTATATTCAAGCCTGAATCTGTACCTTGAGTCGTCTTTGCATTAACGCTTGCACCGTTCTGAACGATAGTTTTTGCATTGGAGTTTCCTGCAACATATGAGCCTAACACTCCTCCGCCGAAGCCCACACACAATGCAAGGGCAAGTGTTCCTGCGATAACAGCGGCTTTTCTTCCGCTCTTTTTAGCTTTTTTTACAGGCTCCGTATTACTGTTATATCCGTCACTGTATACGTCCTGATAAAGCGGATGTATCGGAGCAGTATCCTGACTGTTTGAAAATACCTCATCGTACTGCTGTGGAGCTTCCTGATAGCTCTCGGTTTGATATTCAGATGACTGCTGCTGTGTATACTGCGGATACACCGTTCTCTGATACTCGTCTGAAGTCTGTATATTGTTATCCATGCTTTCGATACCGTTATTGTCAAAAAATTCTTTGTTTTCCATAATTGTTACCTCCGATTTATATTTGATTTAATTTTGTTTGCCTTTGATGTTTATATTATAACTCGTGTTTTCAAAAAATGTGCTAACAAATTTAATATCTTATTAAAACAATTTATTAATCAACACTTAAATTTTTTTAAGTTTCATCAATTCATCAAGTATATTATTTGCCGCATCATACTTCGACATCAATGGCAATTCCTTGATATTATCTTCGGTAATCAGCGTTATGACATTCGTATCCGTTCCAAAGCCTGCTCCGCTTTGTTTTATGCTGTTTGCGGCTATCATGTCACAATTCTTCTTTTCGAGTTTTTTCCTTGAATTTTCGATAAGATTTTCCGTTTCCATCGAGAATCCGCATATTATCTGTCCGTGAGCCTTATTTTCACCTGCATATTTCAGAATATCCCTTGTTCTTTTAAGTGATATTGACATATCGCTGTCACTCTTTTTTATTTTATTATCACTGTAGCTGTCGGGGGTATAATCCGCAACTGCCGCCGCCATTATTATCACATCACTGTCAGATAAATTTTCTGCTACGGCATTGAACATTTCCTCGGCTGACCTTACATTGATACATTTCGCAAATATCGGCGGTTTCAGGCTCACCTCACCGCTCACCAATATGACCTCTGCTCCCCTTTCGGATGCCGCCTGTGCTATGGCATAGCCCATTTTTCCCGATGAATGATTCGTGATATACCTGACAGGATCAATAGCCTCCTGTGTAGGTCCTGCCGTTATAAGCACTTTCAGCCCTGCATGATCCTTTTCATGTGCGATCTCATGCTTTATATGCTCTATCAGAACATCAACATCAGGCAGCTTTCCGACTCCCGTATCATTGCAGGCAAGTCTGCCCACTGCAGGTGATATTATCCTGTAATCATGTCTTTTCAGTTTTTCGATATTCTCCTGAACTATCGTGTTCATGAACATATATTTATTCATGGCAGGTGCTATCAATACAGGACATTTTGCCGCCATGACCATTGTCGAAAGCATATCATCAGCTATGCCGTTGGCTATCTTTCCGATGATATTTGCTGATGCAGGAGCTATGATAAATACATCAGCCTTTTGTGAAAGCGAAACGTGTGTCACGCTGTATTCAAAATTCCTGTCAAATGTATCGACAAGGCATTTCCTTCCCGTGAGAGTTTCAAAGGTGATCGGATTGATAAAATTAACAGCATTTTGCGTCATTATGACATGGACTTCACAGCCCTCTTTCACAAGATCACTCACAAGCTGTGCGGATTTATAAGCCGCAATGCTTCCCGTAACTCCAACTACAACAACTTTATTTTTCAACATACAATTCCCACCTCAACATACATATCAAACTGCCATCATGCAGAGTTATATTAGCTTCATCAGACTTTATGACATTGCTTACTCCCAAAGGAAAATCCGCCTTCAGGATACCATGATCAAGTCCATACTCGAATCCCTCAAGACTCACCGTACAGGCTTCACACCCGAAAGGGAACATTGAAAATATATGCTCTTTTTTATTTTCTATAACTTTTTGTCCCGAGGTCATGACAAATATCTCGTTTTCGCTGTCAAACAAAGTGGCTTTTACATCTCTTTCCGACAGGTAGAGCAGTGTACTGAAATTCGCACAGGTATGGTCAAGCCTTCCGCCTGTCATTCCGAAAAGCAGAAACTCTTTATATCCTCGCTTGATACACTCTTTGACACAATACATTGTATCTGTATCATCTTTATGAACAGGCAATTTTATTTTTTCACACTCTGAATTTTCGGGAAATTCGGATGAATCAAAGTCACCTATTATCATATCAGGCTTTATTCCTGCCATGAGTGCATATTTATATCCGCCGTCTGCACACACCACAAAATCATCTGCAAGGACATTTCCTTTTATCATATCCGTATCACATTCGGGTGATGCACCTATTATGATACATCTGCCTTTAGCTTCACTCTCCACTCTCCACACTCCACTCTATTTACTGCCATTTCGGAATAGCTTTCACTTCATTGTACATATATTTGTAGCTGTCATGCCTTGACTTTGAGATTTTCCCGTCAGCCAATGCCTGCAATACGGCACAGCCCTTTTCAACTGTATGCGAACAGCCCGTAAATTTACAGTCATTGATATATTCCGCAAATTCGGGAAAACACTTCTGTATTTTTTCAAGCTCTATTATTTCATATCTTTCGATGTCAACGGTAGAAAAACCGGGTGTATCCGCAACATATCCGCCATGTATCTTATACAGCTCACTGTGACGGGTAGTATGTCTTCCTCTGCCGAGCTTTCGGCTTATCTCACCTGTTGCTATATCAAGCTCCGGAAAAAGAGAATTTAAAAGAGATGACTTTCCCACGCCTGTATTCCCCGTAAAAGCCGAAATACTGTTTTCCAGCAGGGAAATTATCTTTTCCTTGCCCTGACCGTTTTTTATGCTGTATGTAACGGCTGTTATCCCCGATTTTTCGTATATCTCCATCAGCTCATCACATTCCGCTAAATCTGATTTTGTGAATATGATGACAGGCTCTATTCCCTTGCTTATCGCAACAGCAGTTATTTTATCTATAATGACAGTATTTGGTGACGGTTCTGCCAATGATGATACAATAAACAGCTTGTCGAGATTTGCAAGAGGCGGTCTGATAATATGATTCTTTCGTGCAAGTATCTCCTCAACAGTGCCTTTGCCATCCTTCGAAGGACTTATATTCACCCTGTCGCCGACACACGGACTCAAGCCTTTTTTTCTGAAAGCACCCCTTGCCTTACATTCATATAGCATTTCAGCGGTTTCAACATAGTAGAAACCGCTGATAGCTTTAACAATCAATCCTGTTGTTAAAATTTTATCCATTTTGTATTATTACCTCAAAGATCACCCGATATTACTTCAGCTACGTCTTATATATCTGAAGATCACGGGAACGGATTCGAGTTCTTCCTCGGAGGATTCTTCCTCCTTGGACGATTCTTCTTCGGACGATTCTTCTTCGGAAGGTTCTTCTTCGGAAGGTTCTTCTTCGGAAGGTTCTTCTTCCTCGGAGGATTCTTCCTCTGACGGTTCTTCGGGTATCGGCTCAAATCCGTCAAGTTTTCCTTCTGCTTCATAGAGATTGTCATTTATTTCGGATTCACTCGTTGAATTTCTTATATAGCTTCTGTACTCGCTTATGATGCTGTACATAGTGTTCTGATCTTCTTCATAATACTCCGACATATCGCTTATATAATTTTCAAGTGAATATATAGCATTGTCCTTTTCCTTTTCAAGCGGATCCGAACCCTGCTTTACTCTGTAATCGGTGTTGAGATAATCTCTTGTGACTGTCTGATTCTTGAAGTCAAATGTAAATGCCTCATATCTTACGTCATCTATCATGACCACAACAGTCTTTTTGTTATTCTTTGCACCTTCAGGCTCAAGATAAATGCTTTTCTTGAATCCATATGCAGGCTTTCCTGATACCTCCTCGGCTTTTACCGCATCAACATAGATAGTGACTTTTATCTCCGCATACTCGTCATTGGGCAGGTCTATTGCCTGTTCGATACCTCTTATTATCTTACTTCCGTCACTTACCTGTATTATGATGAGAGAGCCTGTTGTCAGGGTATTTCCTGCAAGCGGATCTGTAAGTATTACCTCACCTGCCGTTACTGCACTTGCAACAGTCGATTTCTGTGTCTGGAAGCCTGCCGCTTCAAGCTCATATTTCGCTGAATCATAGGATTGTCCTACAACATTCGGTACCTTTACCTCCGGCGGAGTAGGTCCGTCACTTACTATAAGTGTTATGATCGTACCTATGGACTGTTCTGTTCCCTCCTGGGGAGCACAGTTTATTATATATCCCTTGCTGACCTCATCACTGTTAACACGTTTTATTTCATAATTGAAATACTTATTGGTGAGCTTGTCGATTGCTTCCTTTTCAAGATAATTCTTGACCTTTGGAACTTCAGCCTTTGTACTCTTGCTGTTAATGGTCAGCTTGATAGTTGCATTTTCCTTGATCTGCTTTGAATTAGCCTCGGGATTCTGTGCAAGAACGATATTTACAGGCTTTGTATTGTCATATTTAGCCGTTATATCATAATTGAATTTATACTCCTTGTTATTGAGTATCTCATCATATATCTGTCCGACAAAGTTCGGTACATCAACGCTTTTTACATCAGTAGTACGAGTGAAGGTCTGGGCAAGATTTATTATGAATACTATGAGCATGACAAGAACAAGCAATGTTATTCCGATAGCAACAAACGTTACAAACTTCTTTGATCTGTTTGATGCGGCATCATCATCCTCCATAACATAATCGTCATCATAAACGCTGTCATTTGCGGATACCAGCTTGACAGTGTTTATAGATTCAACTTCTCTTGTAGGTGCCTGATCGACATAGTATGTGTAATGGAATCTCATTGACGGATCACGCCTGAACATCTCTATTGCCTCGAGCATTTCTCCTGCATTCGCAAACCGCTGTTTAGGCTCCTTACGCATTGCACGCAGGGTAATCTGCTCTATACCCTCCGGAATTTTGTCATTCAGCTCACGAAGGGGCTTCGGATCATTCTGCATCTGCATTATGGCAACAGAAACGGCATTGTCAGCTTCAAACGGAAGCTGTCCTGTGAGCATCTCATAGAGCATCACACCCACCGAATATATATCGGCTTTTCCGTCGATAACACCGCCTCTTGCCTGTTCGGGAGCAATATAATGCACTGAACCGATGGTTTTGCTTGTCATTGTACGAGTTTCGTTATTTGATATCCTTGCAATACCAAAATCGGTCACCTTGATACTGCCGTCCTGCAAAAGCATTATATTCTGCGGTTTTATATCCCTGTGAACAATCCCCTTTTCATGTGCGTGCTGAAGTGCCTGAAGGATCTGAACCGTAAAATGCACTGCCTCTTTCCAAGGGATAACCTTTTGCTGACCGATATATTCCTTCAAGGTGATACCGTCAATATATTCCATAACTATATACTGTATTTTATCACCGAAGCTTACATCATACACTTTCACGATATTCGGATGAGAAAGAACAGCTATGGCTCTTGATTCATTCTTGAATCTTCTCATAAACTCGACGTTCCCTAAAAATTCATCTTTCAGGATCTTTATGGCAACCGTCTTATCATCAATACTGTCATAAGCCTTATAGACCATCGCCATTCCGCCGACACCTATAAGCTCCTTTATTTCATAACGGCTGTCAAGCCTTCTCCCTACATATTTATCCATCAAATAAAGCTCCTTTCCAGATTATCAGCCTTCAATTACAACAACTGTGATATTATCACTGCCGCCCATTTCCTTTGCCTGTTCAACGAGCTTGTCTGCAAGCTCACTGCCCTGATATCTCTGTATAAACTGGGCAAGGCTGTCTTCTGTTATATAATTTGAAAGTCCGTCAGTGCAAATTATCAATACACTGCCCTTTGAAAATCCCGCATGATTATAATCGGTCTTAAGATTCGGCTTTGTTCCCAAGGCTCTTGTAATGATATTCTTATTGGGATGATTCTGTGCTTGTTCGGGGGTTATCTGACCCATGTCTACAAGCTCCTGTACCATTGAATGATCCTTTGTGATCTGCCTTAAGCAGCCGTTTTCATAGAGATATGCACGGCTGTCACCTGCATGGACTATATGTACCGTACCATCTCTCACTACTGCTGCAACGACTGTTGTACCCATTCCGTAAAGCGAATAGACATTCTGTGATATATCGTATACACGCTGATTGGCTATTGCTATTGCGGTGCTGATGAGCTTTTCAATATCATTACGATACTTTTCATCTTCATAAAGCTGTGCTATCTGTTCGGCGATCGTATCGGTTGCGATACGGCTTGCTGTTGAGCCGCCGTTTGCTCCGCCCATTCCGTCACATACTATCGCCCACACTGTACCGTCATTCAAAAGTCCTGTACGACAGTCATCCTGATTTGAACTTCTCACAAGTCCTCTGTCCGTTTTTGAACATACCTGCACTTTTTTCACTCCTTTTTTGAGCCGTCTTTAACAGATCGGCGTAATTGTCCGCACGAAGCATTTATATCACTTCCGAGGGTTCGGCGTACTGTTGCGGTTATACCCGATTTTTCGAGTACCGCAATAAATTTCCTTATGCTTTCCTTTTTGCTTTTTTCATAGCCTGTGCCGCTTACTGTATTTACAGGGATAAGATTCACATGGCTCAAAATGCCCTTGAGCCTTCGGGCAAGCTCCGCTGCACAAGCCTCACTGTCATTAATGCCGTCTATCATTGCATATTCAAATGATATTCTTCTGTTGGTCTGTCGGGAATAATACTTACAGGCATCCAACAGCTCGGAAATATTATATTTCCTGTTCACAGGCATCGTTCTGCTTCTTATCTGATCATTCGGTGCATGAAGTGAGACCGACAATGTGAGCTGCAGCTTCATATCGGCAAGCTCATATATTTTCGGCACTATACCACACGTTGAAAGTGATATATGCCTCATACCTATGTTCATACCGTTTTCACTGCTTACAAGCCTCAAAAATCTTATGACATTATCAAAATTATCCAACGGCTCGCCCATTCCCATAAGAACTACATTCGATATCCTTATATTATTATCCGCCTGTTCAGCCTGAAGCTGTGATATCATCTCGGAGGCTGTCAGATTTCTTGAAAAGCCTCCCTGACCTGTCGCACAAAATGTACAGCCCATCTTACAGCCAGCCTGTGTCGATATGCAGCTCGTATATCCGTGATGATACTTCATCAGGACAGACTCCACCGTTTCACCGTCCGAAAATGAAAACAGATATTTTTTTGTATCATCATAAGACGAGATCAGCTTTTTTTCAACAGTGGCATTTGATATATAATATTTTTCTTTAAGGCTCTCACGGAGCTTCTTTGAAATATCGGTCATCTCATCAAATGATCCTGCACCCGAATGAAGCCATTTATAGACCTGTGACGCTCTGTATGCAGGCTCTCCCATTTCGGCAAATTTTTCCTTCAGCTCATGCTCATACATTGACTTTATATCTTCAGCCACTATATCACTTCCTTCTGAAAGCACTTATAAAGAATCCGTCCGTATCATTGATATGAGGAAAAAGCGTCAATTCATTCTCATTTTCCTCGATAACTCTTTTTATATTATCGGGCAGCTTCAGTGCATAAGGCTCAAAATCATCATGCTCATTAAGGAATTTCCTCGCATTTTCATTATTTTCCCAAGGATTGAGCGTGCAGGTGGAATATATCATAATACCTCCGCTTTTGACGAATCTTGCACTGTTGCACAGTATGAGATACTGTATATCAGGCAGCTTGTCCAAGCCCAAGTCTTCCTTATATCTTAATTCGGGCTTTCGCCTTATTATACCGAGTCCCGAACACGGCACATCACACAATACCCTGTCAGCCATCGGCAGATCACTCATACTTGAGGAATCTCCTGCCACTGTCGATATGATATCTATCGAAAGCCTTTTGGCACCGTTTTCGACAAGACCGAGCCTTGATTCATACAGGTCACATGAAATTATCTTACCCTTGTTGTTCATCATCTGGGCAAGAGTAAAGCTTTTTCCGCCGGGTGCCGCACATACATCAAGAACTGTCTGATTTTCTTTGACCTCAAGCATTTTGCAGCAAATCTGTGAAGCTGTATCCTGTATATGAAAAAATCCTTTTCTGTATTGAGGCAGTTTTTCTATTGAGCCTGTATTTGAGAGCTCCAGGCAGTTTTCGGTAAGGTCACTGTATTCTGCCTGAACATCGGAGGCTTCAAATGATTTTTTTAATTCATCAATGTTTGTTTTGAGAGTATTTACTCTGGCATTTATCGGCGGTCTGCCGTCAAGTGATTCCAATATATCCCTTGTGATGTCATCACCATAGCTCTGCCGCCATATTTTGACTATCCTTTCGGGACATGAAAATGATATCGAATAAAACTTGCTCTTTCCCTTTTTCGGATTCGGAAGCCTTATACTGCCGTATTCCAATGCTGAATGAAGTATCCCGTTGACAAAGCCCGCCGCACTCGAAAATCTGTTATTATGGCAAAGCTGCACCGTTTCATTGACCGCTGCGGAGGGCGGAACACTGTCCATGAAAAATATCTGATAAAGCCCCATCCTGATAATAGTTATTATTTCCATATCCAGCTTATTCAGCGGGATATCGGAATATAAAGATATATTATAGTCCAAAAGCAGACATTTTTCTATCACACCATAAAAAATGCCCGACACAAAATTCTTATCACGCTGTGAAAGAGAGCTTTTTGAAAGTATCATATCCAGTGCTATATTTGAATATGAGCCGTCCCTTTCGACACGCATGAGAGCTGTAAAAGCTGTTTGTCTTGATGTTTCCGTCATACTAATGCTCCCGTTTTCTACGAAAATTTCAGATCCTTTGTTCCCATATTCTTCAAACCGTTTGCAAAATCCTTTGCAGACATCCTTTTTTTGCCCTCGGGCTGTATCTCGATTATCTCAAGAGAGTCCTCTCCGCAAGCCACTATAAACGGATTCAGCGACAATATCTTTCCCGCTTCGCCCTTATTTTCCCTGACGAGTGTCCTGTATATTTTTACACGCTTTCCGTCAAGAAATGCCGTACCGCTCAATGCCCTTACAAGATCATGCAATTCCTTTGCAGGTCTTGAAAAATCCATCTTCATCATATCCTTTGTCAGCATACCAACATAGGATGACCTTGAATCGTCCTGCTTTTCACGGACGAGCAAGCCTTTTTCGGCATCATGCACTACCTTGACGATAAGCTCTGCACCCATCTGCGAAAGCCTGTCATGCAGTTCGTCTATGGTCTCATTCTCATCAACAGGTGTTTCGGCTCTCATCAGCATATCGCCTGTATCAAGACCGACATCCATAAGCATTGCCGTAACGCCCGTTTTATCCCTGCCGTCAAGGAGTACCTGCTGTATCGGTGCCGCCCCCCTGTATTCAGGCAATAACGATGCGTGTATATTCACACAGCCGTATTTCGGATAGTCCAATATCTCCTTCGGCAATATCTTCCCATAAGCCACTACCACTATCATTTCAGGCTCAAGCTCTTTTATGATCTCCATTGCTTCACCGTTTCGGAGAGTAGTCGGCTGATAGACCTTTATATCATTCTCCTGTGCAAATGCCTTGACAGGTGACGGTAAAAGCTGATTTCCACGTCTGCCTCTCGGTTTATCGGGCTGTGTGAAAACTCCTTTTATCTCATTTCCATCTTCTATCAGTGCCTTGAGACACGGCACCGAAAAATCAGGTGTTCCCATAAAAACTATTTTCATATCATCACTCATTCCGTTTCATTCGGTTCGAGCATCCTTATTATATGCTCCTTGAAAAGTATCCCGTCAAGATGGTCATTCTCATGGCATATAGCCTTTGCAAGAAGTCCCTCTGCATTGATGGTGAACTGGTCACCGTGACGGTTCTGTGCAACTGCCGTCACATACATCGGACGTTTTGTAATGCCAAATTCCCCGGGACATGACAGACAGCCTTCACTTGATTCCTGTATTCCCTTTGTCTTTATTATCTTCGGATTTACAAATTCCATCCTGCCCTCGCCTATGTCTATGACGAATATCCTGCGAAGTATCCCGACCTGCGGTGCGGCAAGTCCCACACCTCCGCCGTTATCCATCGTCTCATACATATCTTCTATCAGAGTTTCCAGCTTTTCATCAAACTTTTCAACAGGACGGCATACCTTGTTCAATACAGGATCGCCCTCTTTTACAATATTTCTTATAGCCATAAAAAAACCTTCTCCCTTCTTTTTTCGACAATCAACTTACGTTTTCAGGATCAATGTCCGCACATATCGTTACATCCGAAAATGCTCTGTCCTTTCCGAAGCTGATGAGCAGCTTTGAAAGCATCTCCCTGAAACGCTTTGTATTTTTTGTTTTTATTATCATCCTGTAACGGTATTTATTATTTATTTTTGAAACAAGTGACGGTGACGGTCCTATAACACGCATCGGAAGATCACCGTATTCACTTTTGGCAAGCTGTGCAAGACCTCGGGAAAATATCTCTGATGTATCCTTTGTTTTATTCATATCCTTTCCCATGAAAGACACCACGCATATATCCGAAAACGGCGGATACAGCATTGCTTTTCTCATGAGTATCTCGCTTTTATAAAACTCCGAATAATTCTGCCGTGCCGCAAGGCTTATCACAGGATTTTCAGGCTCATAGGTCTGTATGACAGCTCTGCCTTTAAGGTCTCCTCTGCCCGAACGTCCAACCACCTGTGTAAGCAGTGAGAATGTCCTCTCACAGCTTCTGAAATCATCTGTATGAAGCATCTGATCTGCCGAAAGCACTCCCACGAGGGTGACATTCGGAAAATCAAGTCCCTTTGCGACCATCTGTGTACCGAGCATTATATCATATTCACCGTCACGGAATGCCTGCAATTTTTTTTCATAGGAAAATCTCCTCATTGTCGAATCGGTATCAAGACGAACCACCCTCGCCTTCGGGAACAGCTCCTGCATATCCTTTTCAGCCTTTTGAGTACCTGTACCCGAATATCTCAAATTATCCGAATGACACGACGGACACTCCTTCGGAACAGGTATCGAATATCCGCAATAATGACACATCAGTCTTTGATTTGCAGTGTGGAAGGTCAGCGAGATTGAGCAGTTCGGACACGTTATAACCTCTCTGCATGACATACATGATATAAATGTATTATACCCCCTTCTGTTCAGCAGTATTATCGACTGATGACCATGATTCAGGTTATCATAAAGGGCTTCAAGAAGGACAGAGCTGTATCCCGACATATTTCCTCTGTACACTTCTTCATTCATATCAACGGTGATGACTTCGGGCAGTCTTGCAGTACCATATCTCTTATCAAGAGTTTCAAGAGAATATCTGTTCTCATTTGCAAAATAGAAGCTCTCGACTGACGGAGTTGCCGATGACATCAATAACAGTGCATTGTTGTATGCACATCTTATCTTTGCAAGGTCACGGGCATGAAATCTCGGTGCAGAAGCAGATTTGTATGTATATTCCTGTTCCTCGTCAATGACTATCAGACCTATATCTGACAGCGGTGCAAATATAGCCGAACGTGTACCCACAGCTATATTTGCCTCTTTATTTTTGACTCTTTTCCATTCATTCAGCCTTTCGGACAGTGACAGACCACTGTGGAAAACCGCAACCTTATTTCCGTATCTTGCCTTGAATTTGGCTAAAAGCTGTGGTGTAAGTGCTATTTCCGGTACCATACATATAACACCTTTTCCATCGGCATCTGCACGGTCTATCAGCTTCATGAATACAGAAGTCTTTCCGCTTCCCGTTATGCCGTACAGCAGGGATGCTTCGGGCTTATCACTGCTGTATTTTTCAATAAGCGAATCAAAAGCTTTCTGCTGCTGCGGAGTCAGGACTATATCCCCAATGTCTTCGGATTCCACGACTTCCTTTGGCATCTCGGGCGGTTTTGAATCATAGTAGCTGCAAATGCCCTTTTTGACGAGATTATCTATAACTGCTCCCGAAACTCCCGTAAAATAGCATATCTCTTTTTTTGAAGCATCTCCCGATACAAGAAGTGTATTTATGACCTCCTGCTGATTCGGAGTATATGCTGTATCATCACTGTGATTTTCAAGGTGTACCATTTTGACTGTCATATCCTGCAAGCGTTTTTTGACTGACTCCATTCTGAAGATGACACCCTTTTTATACATATCCGAAAAAACATCTCCGTCTGACAAGCCCATTGCTTTCAGAAGGTTATCATGACGTACAGCAGTTTTTCTTGACTTCAGATATGAATATATCTGCCTTTCGGTCTCTGATAAACCACTTGTATCGGCATCATCATTTGCCTTATAGCTGTACATGACCTTCAGTGAAAGTCCTGTCGGAAGCATTGCACGACAGGCATCGAAAAGTGTACAGAAGCATCTGTCTTTCATCATAAAAGCCAATTTTACAAGCTCCTCCGACATAACAGGCTCTCTGTCAAGTATCTCGCTGATATGCTTCAAGCCCGAAATATCATCTGTACGGTGAAGCTCCATTATCATTCCCTGACGGAGCGAATTTCTGAAATTCACCATCACACGACAGCCTGTCCGAACATATCCTGCACTGTTTTCGGGGATGACATAATCATACAGCTTATCGAAGTGATAAAGAGTATTCTCGACAGCCACCCCGCCGACAAGATATTTTTCAGTCATCAACATCAGGCTCTAATATTGCGAACTTATGCTCTTTAAATTCCTCGACTGCAACTATAACAGGCTTATCGCATGAGCCTTTTGACTTGTCCTTCTGTATCTCATCTGTAATATCTCTTGCTCTTTTTGCAACAGCTATCGCAAGGGCATATTTACTCATCTTGCCTGCGAATATATCATCAACATTCGGTCTTGTATAATTTTCGTACATAATATGATCTCCCTTTCAGATATTAAATATTTTCTCGATCTCATCGGCACATTTCTTTACTGTATCATTGACCACTACATGATCATAGAGCTTTGAAAGAAGTATCTCCTCCCCTGCCCTTTTAAGACGCTTTTGTATCTGTTCTTCCGTTTCGGTATTCCTGCCACGAAGACGCTTTTCAAGTTCATCAAGTGACGGGGGCATTATAAATATCCCTACACAGTCAGGTCTTTTTGCCTTGACCTTCTGATAGCCTTCGACTTCTATTTCAAGTATAACATTCCTCCCGTCAGCTATCCATTCATCTATCTGCCTTTTCGGAGAACCGTAGTAATTTCCGCAATACTCGGCATACTCCAAAAAACCGTCATCCGATATGAGCCTTTCAAATTCCTCCTTCTGAAGAAAATGATACTCAACACCGTTTCTTTCCTTACCTCTCGGAGCCCTTGTGGTAGCCGATATTGAAAGCTCTGCCACTCCACGCTTGATAAGCTCCTTTACTACTGTACCCTTACCTGTTCCTGCAGGTCCCGATACTACAAATAATTTCCCCATTTTCCAAAAATTCCTCCATCATTTTTATATATCAAAGAACGATCATTCATCATTCTTCAACGGCTGTTCATCATCGTTGATACGATGAGCGACTGTTTCGGGCTGTACTGCCGAGAGAACAACATGGTCACTGTCAGTTACAATAACGGATTTTGTTTTTCTTCCGCATGACGCATCTATAAGCATCCCCTTGTCACGGGCATTCTGTATCATTCTTTTTACAGGTGCCGCATCAGGACTTACTATTGCAATTATCCTTGAGGATGAGAGCATATTTCCATAGCCTATGTTTACAAGCTGCAACGCCTTTCACTCCTCACTCGATATTCTGAATTTGTTCACGTATCTTTTCAAGATCGGCTTTTATTGCAACGACCTTGTGTGCAAGCTCGGCATCACAGACCTTTGAGCCGATGGTATTGGCTTCCCTGTTCATTTCCTGAACGATAAAATCAAGTTTTCGTCCTGCGGGTGCGGAATCATTGAGAATTTGCTCAAGCTGTGCAAAGTGGCTGCGAAGTCTCACAGTTTCCTCTGCAACGGCTGTCTTGTCGGCAAATATCGCTGCTTCCGTAATCATTCTCTGCTCATCTATTGTAGTATCAGCCAGAACCTCTTTCAATCTCTCATACAGCTTATTCCTGTATTCTTCGACAGTTTTGGGAGAACGCTCCTCTATTTCCGAAACTATTGATATGATATTCCGACCACGCTCAAGAACATCATTCTTCAGCTTTTCTCCCTCACGCTCACGCATTTCCATAAAGCTCTTAAGAGCCTGCTCACCTGCCGCATTCACTATCTCACACAGCTTTTCTTCATCCTCGGGAGCCTTGCTCACGGTAAATATATCGGTATATTTTGAGATAGTGGAAACGGAAATGTCATCACGAAGACCATATTTCTCGGACAGCTCCTTCAAGGCATTTACATATCCTGCCGCAAGTGAATGGTTCAGCTTGACATCTGCCGCAACATTTTCATCAGCCTCAACCGATACAAAAACATCGACCTTTCCTCTTGATATGTATTTTCCGAGAAGCTCTTTTATACTTTCCTCAAGAAAACCATATCCTCTCTGAAGTCTGCACTGAAGCTCAAAGAATCGGTGATTGACTGATTTTATTTCAAAAACAATCCTTCTTCCGTCAATAGCACCTTCAAATCTTCCATATCCTGTCATACTTTTTATCATAATTTCATCATCTCTGTAAATCAGATTTTTTTTATAAATATTACAAGATATATTCTAAATCTTTATA